>NZ_JBTYMC010000038.1:0-35124 GCF_054880855.1 Streptomyces sp. S6
GCAGTCGAAGTTGTGCAGGCGCTGCGTGGACGTGACTGCCGACGATGGCGGCCAGCCCCGTTTTTTCAGGGGCGCGGGGAACTGCGCGATCAGCCACGGACGGCCCGCAGCCGAAGTCGTGCAGGCGCTGCGTGGACGTGCTTGCTGACGACGGTGGCCGGCTGCGTCTTTCTCAGGGGCGCGGGGAACTGCGCGAACACCCCCCACCGCCCCGCACCCGACCCCGTACGCTCGACCCATGGCTACCCACTCCACCCCCCACGGCCAGCTAGCCCTGAACGCGATCCGAACCCACCCCACCCGAGCCCTCCTCGCGTTCGACTTCGACGGAACGCTCGCCCCGATCGTGGAGGACCCCGAGAAGTCACGCCCGTATCCAGGGACGGTGGAGGCGCTGGCGGCACTCGCGGCGAAGGGTGCGAAGGTGGCCGTCATCACCGGGCGCCCCGCTGAAGTGGCCGTCAGGTACGGGGGGTTCGGCGATGTCGAGGGCATGATCGTGCTCGGGCATTACGGGGCCGAGCGTTGGGATCAGCGCACCGGAGAGGTCGTCGCCCCCCCACCACCCCCCACCCTGGACGACGTCCGACGCGAACTCCCCGCCCTCCTGGGCGACACGGACGCCTGGGTGGAGGAGAAGGGCAGGGCCGTCGCCGTGCACACGCGGCGCGCGAGGGACCCGCAGGGCCTCTGGGAAGCGCTGCGGAGCCCTGTGACGGAACTGGCCACCCGCCACGCCCTGATCGTGGAACCGGGACGACTGGTCCTGGAGATCCGCCCGCCGGGGATGGACAAGGGCGCGGCCCTGACGGCTCTCGTGGAGGAGACGAACGCCGGCGCCGTGCTCTACGCGGGCGACGACCTCGGCGACCTCCCCGCGTTCACGGCGGTGGAGACCCTCCGCGAGGCCAACACCCCCGGCATCCTCATTTGCAGCGCCAGCAAGGAGGTCACCGCCCTCACGGACCGGGCGGACCTCACGGTGGACGGCCCCGCAGGCGTCGTCCGGCTGCTGGAGCAACTCGCGGAGGACCTCAGCGAGTCAACGAGTTGAGCTGATCGAGGAACCACTGGGTCGGCGGCAAGGCGGTCGCGGCGGACGCGAGCCGTTTCGTCCGCTCGGCCCGCTCCTCACGCGGCATGGAGAGCGCCGAGTGGAGAGCGTCGGCGGTCTCCAGGATGTCGTACGGATTGACGGTGATCGCGTCGTCGCGAAGCTCCCAGTAAGCCCCCGCCTCCCGCGAAAGGACCAGAGCGCACCCGTCGTCGGAAACGACCGGCACCTCCTTCGCGACGAGGTTCATCCCGTCCCGGATCGGGTTGACGAGGGCGACATCGGCGAGCCGGTACGCCGCGAGGGAACGGGCGAAGTCGTCCTTGAGGTGGAGGAGTACGGGGGTCCAAGTGGCCGTCCCGTACACGGAGTTGATCTCGTCGGCGACGCGCTGGACCTCGTCCATGTAGTCCCGGTACACCTTGAGGTCCTGCCGGGAGGGATACGCGAAGGCGACGTGGACGACACGGTCGCGCCACTCGGGACGGGTGTCGAGGAGATGGCGGTAGGCCAGCAGTCCTCGGACGATGTTCTTGGACAGCTCGGTCCGGTCGACCCGTACGACCGTGAGCCGCCCCTCCCCGATCTCCTCGCGGAGGGACGCGATCCGGTCCCGTACGTCAGGCTGATGGGCCCGCTCACGGAGGAAGTCGGCGTCGGCCCCTAGGGGATGCACCCCGATACCCGTAGTACCCGTCCCGTTCGGACAGCACTCGGCGAAGGCGTCGGCCCACCGCCGCGTGAGGAACCCGAGCCGGTCGGCGGACAGCAGGCTGCTGAGCAGCTGATGCCGGATGTCCTCGGGGAGCAGCGCGAAGTAGTCCGGCGGCGCCCAGGGCGTGTGGGAGAAGTGCCCGATGCGCAGATCGGGCCGCAGGGACCGCAGCATCCCGGGGACGAGGCACAGGTGATAGTCCTGCACCAGCACGGCCGCCCCCTCGGCGGCCCCCTCCGCGAGGGCCCGCGCGAACGCCCGGTTGTACTCCTCGTACGAGGCCCACTGCCGCCGGAACTCCGCGTCGAACACGGGCTCCAGCGGCGTCTGGTAGAGCATGTGGTGGACGAACCACAGCACGGAGTTGGCGATCCCGTTGTACGCGTCGGCGTGCACGTCGGCCGGGATGTCGAGCATCCGCGTCCCGGCCTCGCCCACCCCGCGCCGCACGGCCTCCCGGTCCCCGTCGGACAACGCGCTGCACACCCACAGCGCCCCGGCGTCCGGGTCGATCGCGGAGAGCCCGGAGACCACTCCGCCACCCCCGCGCTTGGCGTGCAACGAGCCGTCGTCGCCGACGGAGTACGAGACCGGCCCTCGGTTGGAGGCGACCAGCACACGTGCGGAACCGAACGTCATACGCCTGAACTTAGCCAGCCGCCGCGTGGCTCAAACGCGAGGAACGTATACATGGCATGGGACACCGGGGTATGCCATACCTCCGGCGCCGTACCCGTACCCCTCACGTAGTAGTCCCCGTAGTACCCGGGAGCCCCTCACAGCCCCTCACGCCACTTTCCGCCGCGCGTACTCCGCCACCTCCACCATCGGCGGCCTCTCCTCCGTGTCCACGGAGTACGTCCGCGCCTCGAACCCGCCCTCCCCCCGCTCGAACTGAGTCAGCGCCGGACGGATCAAGTGCCCCCGCGCCAGCCGAAGTTGAGCGGTCCGGTAGATCGCCGCCGACATCCGCCCCAGCGCCTGCCCGTCCTGATGCCGATGCTTGCGCACCCCGATGTCGACCTGAGCGAGCGCATCCAGCCCGACGAGGTGCAGGGCATCGACCAGCATCCCCAGCTCCACCCCGTACCCGACGGGGAACGGGAGTTGCTCCAGAAGGCTCCGCCGCGCCGCGTACTCCCCGCCCAACGGCTGCACGAACCCGGCGAGTTGGGGCCAGTGCATGTTCAACAGGGGCCGCGCCATCAGCTCGGTGACCCGCCCGCCCTGCCCGGCGGCGCCCGCGAGGGGACGGTCGTACATCCCCTTCACCAGATCCACCCCCGGCTCGGTCAGCAGCGGGCCGACGATCCCGGAGACGAAGTCGGAGGAGAAGTCGCGCAGATCGGCGTCGATGAAGCAGACGACGTCGCCGGTGGTGGCGAGCAGGGACCGCCACAGGACCTCGCCCTTGCCGGGGACGGCGGGGATCCGGGGGAGGATCTCGTCGCGGTGGACGACCCGCGCGCCGGCGGACGCGGCGACCTCGGCGGTGCGGTCGGTGGACCCGGAGTCGACGACGACCAGCTCGTCGACGAGAGGCACCTGGAGCATCAGGTCATGGCGGATGACGGCGACGATGTCCCCGACGGTCGCCTCCTCGTTCAGCGCCGGCAGGACCACGGAGACGGTCTGACCCGACGCCCGTTTCGCCGCCATGATCCGATGCAAGGGGCGATCGGTCACCGACCAGGAGCGGGTGGCCAGCCAGCGCTCGACTTCTTCCAGCACAGTCCGCGGCTCCTCACTGTCACGGTCACGCTGCCCAGCGTGATCCATCTCGCGCTTCGGACGACTATCTCAACTGTCGTGGCATTCGGTTACAGTCTTGAACAACGCTGGTGACCATCGCATGTCGAGGCTCACCGGCCGACCACCGCATGCATAACTTCATACCGCTCATCCAGAGGGGCAGAGGGATACGGCCCGATGAAGCCCCGGCAACCCTCCAGCCGGTCTCGTGCGTGATCACGCCGCGAGGCTCCCGGCTAGGGAAGGTGCCAAATCCGTCTCACGGCGAGGTGCGTCGTGAGGAAGATGAGGAGAAAGGGCCTCGCCTCCATGGCTGTGCAGACCATCGCCACGAACGCCGACGACACCGGCACGACCGTCGATCTGGGTCCCGCCGAAGCGCTGAGCTGCCGCGAGTGCGGCCACCGCGTCCCCCTCGGCCCCTCCTTCGCCTGCGAGGAGTGTTTCGGTCCCTTGGAGATCGCGTACGACTTCACCTCGTACGACACCGAGGAACTGCGCGCCCGCATCGAGTCCGGCCCCGCGAACATCTGGCGCTACGCCCCCCTCCTCCCCGTCCCGGCGAACGTCGCCGAGAAGCCGAACATCAACCCCGGCTGGACGAAACTCGTCCAGGCGGACAACCTCGCGGCGGCCCTCGGCGTCTCCCCGGGCAAGCTGTTCGTGAAGGACGACTCCGGCAACCCCACCCACTCCTTCAAGGACCGCGTCGTCGCCCAGGCGCTCGAAGCGGCGCGCGCGTTCGGGTTCACCACCCTGTCCTGCTCCTCGACGGGGAACCTGGCCGGTGCGGTCGGTGCCGCCGCCGCCCGCGCGGGCCTGCGCTCCTGCGTGTTCATCCCGCACGACCTTGAACAGGGCAAGATCGTCATGGCCGCCGTCTACGGCGGTGAGCTGGTCGGCATCGAGGGCAACTACGACGACGTCAACCGCTTCTGCTCCGAGCTGATCGGCGACTCCGCGGGGGAGGGCTGGGGCTTCGTCAACGTCAACCTGCGGCCGTACTACGCCGAGGGTTCCAAAACGCTGGCGTACGAGATCTGCGAGCAGCTCGGCTGGGAACTCCCCGACCAGCTCGTCGTCCCGATCGCCTCCGGATCGCAGCTGACGAAGATCGACAAGGGGCTCCAGGAGCTGATCAAGCTGGGGCTCGTCGCCGACAAGCCGTACAAGATCTTCGGGGCGCAGGCCGAGGGGTGCAGCCCGGTGTCCGTCGCGTACAAGGCGGGGCACGACGTGGTGCGGCCGCAGAAGCCGGACACCATCGCGAAGTCCCTGGCCATCGGGAACCCGGCGGACGGGCCGTACGTGCTGGACATCGCGCGGCGCACCGGGGGTGCCGTGGAGGACGTCACCGACGAGCAGATCGTCGACGCGATCAAGCTGCTCGCCCGGACCGAGGGGATCTTCGCGGAGACGGCGGGCGGGGTGACGGTCGGGGTGACGCGCAAGCTGATCGAGGACGGCGTGCTGGACCCGTCCCTCACGACGGTCGTGCTGAACACCGGTGACGGCCTCAAGACCCTCGACGCGGTGGCCGGCACCGGCCTCACCGCGACCATCCGCCCGACCCTGGACTCCTTCCGAGAGGCTGGCCTCGCATGAGCGTCACTGTTCGTATCCCGACCATCCTGCGCACCTACACGGGCGGGCAGGCCGAGGTGAGCGCCGAGGGCGGGACCCTGGGTGAGGTCATCGCGGACCTGGAGAAGAACCACACGGGGATCTCCGCGCGGGTCCTGGACGACCAGGGGAAGCTGCGGCGGTTCGTCAACGTGTACGTCAATGACGACGACGTCCGCTTCGAGCAGGGGCTGGAGACGGCGACCCCTGACGGCGCCGGCGTCTCGATCATCCCGGCGGTTGCCGGAGGCTGATCCTTCGGGGTTGACCTAATGTCATTACCGGCGGGTAGTAACCGTCAGTAATGCCCATTACGCATTGTTCATCGAATTGCCCCCTCTGCTTCGAAGCGGAGGGGGCAATTCTGTGTGGTTGAACGAGGTAGGGTTGGGGAACGCGCTTCCGTTTGACCTGCCGGTAGCCCTTGATTTCTGCCTTACACCCGACAAGAAGTAGCCAAACTGCGCGCCTCTTGCACGGCATTTGCGGCATATGTCTGGCCCGACTTGCCCTGAACTCTCCTGAATTCTCACCACATTCCGGATCGTGTCCGTCCGGAATTCTCGTCCGATTGACCTGTTGCAGAGGGCAGTTGGGCAGATACATTCGGCCGCGGTCGACGCGTTCCGGCGCACGCCCCCAAATCGGCTGGGGGGTGAGGTCTGACCCGGGTCCGCGAAGTGCGGATCTGTGCAAGGGCCAGTAATAGGGGAGTTAGGCATGGCTCAGGGCACCGTCAAGTGGTTCAACGCGGAGAAGGGGTACGGCTTCATCGCGGTCGACGGTGGTGCGGACGTCTTCGTCCACTACAGCGCCATTCAGATGGACGGCTACCGCACCCTCGAAGAGGGCCAGCGAGTCGAGTTCGAGATCTCGCAGGGCCAGAAAGGCCCGCAGGCCGACATGGTTCGCGTCACCGCCTGAACATTTCAACCAGAGGACCCGCATCTGTCCAGGGTGCGGGTCTTTTGTGTGCGGGGGGCTCCGCCGGGTGGGCGCGATAGGTGACGACGGTGCTGTGGTCGAGGTCTTTCAGGGGTGCGGGGCTGTGTCTGATGTACGGCTCTGCCACGTGGGCGCGACGGGCGACGACGGCGCCGCAGTCGAAGTCTTTCAGGGCCGCAGGGCTGCGTTGATGTGCGGCTCCGCCGCGCGGGCGCGAGCAGCCGCGACGGCGTCGCACTCTGAGTCTTTTAGGGGCGCGGGGAACTGCGCGACCAGCCCTCCACGACCCGCAGCCGCCCACCGGCGAACCCCTCCTTCCCCCTCCTCTCCACCCCCGAAACCTCCGCCTTCCCATCCCGCAGCCACCCTTACGGCCTTGCACTCGCAGGGGCAGAGTGCTAATCATTGGCGTTAGCACTCTCCCCGTGAGAGTGACAACGAAGGACCGAGTCGGTGAGGTTCACGGCGAG
This sequence comes from Streptomyces sp. S6, assembly GCF_054880855.1. Lineage (NCBI taxonomy): Bacteria > Bacillati > Actinomycetota > Actinomycetes > Kitasatosporales > Streptomycetaceae > Streptomyces > Streptomyces sp. S6. The sequence goes on from NZ_JBTYMC010000038.1 coordinate 6,560, forward strand.
GGTGGGGCAAGGGACCACCAGACCGCGGGACCGTCCGTCGCGGGCGCGGGCGCGGTCCACTGCGGTACTCACCCCCAGTCCTGGAGGGACCACTTCACATGGCCAAGATCATCGCGTTCGACGAGGAGGCGCGGCGCGGCCTTGAGCGCGGTATGAACCAGCTCGCCGACGCCGTCAAGGTCACCCTCGGCCCCAAGGGCCGCAACGTCGTCCTTGAGAAGAAGTGGGGCGCCCCCACGATCACCAACGATGGTGTCTCCATCGCCAAGGAGATCGAGCTGGAGGACCCGTACGAGAAGATCGGCGCCGAGCTGGTCAAGGAAGTCGCGAAGAAGACGGACGACGTCGCCGGTGACGGCACGACGACCGCGACGGTCCTGGCCCAGGCCCTGGTCCGCGAGGGCCTCCGCAACGTCGCCGCCGGCGCCAACCCCATGGCCCTGAAGCGCGGCATCGAGAAGGCCGTCGAGGCCGTCTCCGGCGCGCTCCTGGAGCAGGCGAAGGACGTCGAGACCAAGGAGCAGATCGCCTCCACGGCCTCCATCTCCGCCGCTGACACCCAGATCGGCGAGCTCATCGCCGAGGCGATGGACAAGGTCGGCAAGGAAGGCGTCATCACGGTCGAGGAGTCCCAGACCTTCGGTCTGGAGCTGGAGCTCACCGAGGGCATGCGCTTCGACAAGGGCTACATCTCGGCGTACTTCGCGACCGACATGGAGCGTATGGAGGCGTCCCTGGACGACCCGTACATCCTGATCGCGAACTCCAAGATCGGCTCCGTCAAGGACCTCCTCCCGCTCCTGGAGAAGGTCATGCAGTCCGGCAAGCCGCTGCTGATCATCGCCGAGGACGTCGAGGGCGAGGCCCTGTCGACCCTGGTCGTCAACAAGATCCGCGGCACGTTCAAGTCCGTCGCCGTCAAGGCCCCCGGCTTCGGCGACCGCCGCAAGGCGATGCTGAACGACATCGCGATCCTCACCGGCGGCGAGGTGATCTCCGAGGAGGTCGGCCTCAAGCTGGAGAACACCACGCTTGACCTGCTGGGCAAGGCCCGCAAGGTCGTCATCACCAAGGACGAGACGACGATCGTCGACGGCGCCGGCTCCTCGGAGCAGGTCGCGGGCCGGGTCAACCAGATCCGCGCCGAGATCGAGAACTCCGACTCGGACTACGACCGCGAGAAGCTCCAGGAGCGCCTGGCGAAGCTCGCGGGCGGCGTGGCCGTCATCAAGGCCGGTGCCGCGACCGAGGTCGAGCTCAAGGAGCGCAAGCACCGCATCGAGGACGCCGTCCGCAACGCGAAGGCGGCCGTCGAGGAGGGCATCGTCGCCGGTGGTGGCGTGGCCCTGCTCCAGGCTTCCGCGGTCTTCGAGAAGCTTGAGCTGACGGGTGACGAGGCGACCGGCGCGAACGCCGTGCGGCTCGCCCTGGAGGCCCCGCTCAAGCAGATCGCCGTCAACGGTGGCCTTGAGGGCGGCGTCATCGTCGAGAAGGTCCGCAACCTTCCCGTCGGCCACGGCCTCAACGCCGCGACCGGTGAGTACGTCGACATGATCGCCGAAGGCATCATCGACCCCGCCAAGGTCACGCGCTCCGCGCTCCAGAACGCGGCCTCCATCGCCGCGCTCTTCCTCACCACCGAGGCCGTCATCGCCGACAAGCCGGAGAAGGCCGCCGCGCCCGCCGGTGGCGGTATGCCGGGCGGTGACATGGACTTCTGATCCTCGACGAGGGTCGGCAGTACATAACTTGAGGGCGGTATCCCTGGCAACGGGGGTACCGCCTTCGGGCGTTAAAGCATGTAGTCGGCGGGGAGGGGAGGAAGCGTCACAAACCCTGTCCCGAAGGCGGAAGGAAGCCGGACGGCACCGTCCCAAGGGCAGCAACGGACCTGCTGATAGCGCCCGTTGACGGGTTCGCTGTGAACGATGGACGTGGCGCTGTTCCGATCGACGAGGAGATAGACGGGAATCCCGGCCTCCGCGTACCCGAAAGGCTTCTGGAGCCGCGCGCGTGGGTTCGTACGGCGGTCGCGGGAGGTGATCTCCAGAACCATCGCGACCCCGTCGGGACCGACCCAGTCACCCTGCCCGGCGAAGTGACCGGACGGCGCGAGGACCCCGTCGGGGACGTAACGCCCTTTGCCGTCGGCCTCTGTTCGGACACCGACCCCGGGGTAGAGCCCATGGTCCGGGAACAGTAGAAGGAACTGGCGGAGCAACCACATGCGGATGCAGGAGTGCGTGCCGTCCCCGAACGCCCTTGCCTCCAGCTCCCCTTCGGCGTACTCCAGTCGGACGGTCTCAGGCACCCGGCGTGCCAGCTCCTCGAACTCCTCGACACCGAGCGGGTCTTGAGTACGGACCCGACCGTCGACGAGTTCGAGCCGGACGTGTCGCGGAGCTGCTGCGGCCAACTCGTCGAAGTCCTCGCGGGGTACGAACGGACGTTCCTCCGGCCCGGAGTTCATACCGGCGCCCGCCTCGACGCCATCGCCCGGCGAATCGCGTCCGCGCGGGCATGAATCTCAGGGGCGCACGTGGACGGCGACGGCCGTGCTTCCCTGCCCCCACACCCCCTGCACACACCCCCAGGCAACGCCTCCGCACTCCCCGGCACCCCGCACTCGGAACACTCCAGCATCCGCCGAGGAGCCACAGGCACAGCCACAGCCACCGGCGGCAACTTGTCCACAAGCCGCCGTCGCAGCAGAGCCGCAGGCGAGTGGACGACGGAAGGCAACCCGGCGGTAAGGGCGGCACGGACGGCGTCGTCACCCACCCCCCGAGCGAACCACTCCTCGACCAGCGGAGCGAGCCGCTCGCACTCGGCGCCGGACAGGGACAGGGCGGCATGTGTACGCCCGAGCGCGGCCAGCAGAATCACCGCCCGGGACCGAGTGGGCCCCGCAGACTCCTCCGGCGGCACATCCCCCCGAATGAACGCCCCCCACCACACATCGTCCCGAGCGGTCCGCGTGAACCACGTCCGAGTGACCCACACCTCACCCCCCGACTCGGCGGCCACTTTCTCCCGCCCCCGCCTCAAGTGCCCAGCTTCTTGAAGCCGGTTGAGGGACGTCGACAGCGCGCACTGCCCGTACGGCAACGCCTTGGCCAGCGTCTTTACGGAGATGTCGGCGCCGTCGGGGAGCCGGTCGATGTACGCGGCGATGGCGGCGTCGCGGGGGCGGAGCTGGTTGAAGTCACGCTCGCTGCGGGCGCGTTGGCCGGGAGCGGTGCGTTTGCCGTATCCGGGGTTGGCCATGGGATGCGAAGACGGCGAAGGCACACTAAAGTTGGCGTCAGCCACTGAGGTCCTAACTTTCGTGAAGGTTTGGGCGGATCTCGGAGGTCAGACCCCCGCAGGCGTTGCTACCGCCTAGCGGGGGTTATTCGTTCCGAGTGAAGTTTGCGTTGCGAGCACGGTAGAGCCAAGTGACGGTCCGTCGCAACCTGATCGCCCGAAGTCAACTGGCAGGGTGGGAGGGTGGGTTGAGACCCCCCACCCATTCACTGCAAAGAACGCTCGGGTCGCGAAACTTGAGACTCGGGACCGGGAGAGACCCATGATCACACCGTGGGAAGTAGCCGTGGCACAGGCCGAGATGACGGCCCATCTGACCCTGTACACCCAGGCACCGATCGCGGAAGACCTGCACGTCCGAGGAGTCCTCCCCGCACCCGCCGAGGCGCCGGCCGTACGGATCGCCCTCGGCGCCAAGGAGACGACCGTCGGCGACCTCCTCGCGATCTACGAACTCCCGCTCCTCCGCGAGGACGAGACCCTGAGCCCCTGGGACGCGGTCGGCCGCGTACGACACGAGGTGCGGTTCCACTCCAACGGGAAGGTGGACGAGGTTCTGGGCACCCCACTGATCCAACTCCCCACCCCAGTCCCCCCGACGGAACAACTGGAGGACCGCGCCCACACGTTGCTGACAACCCTGAGCTGCCCGCACCCGAGCTTCGAGGACCGGGAGAGCGCGGAGACCCTGCTGATCGGCTTCCTCTACCTACGCGACGAGCGAATGCGCCTGTACGTGCGCCGTCAGACCGCCCCCGAGATCATCGCCTGCGACGTACGCATCGCGGAAGCGGGCCCGGCGGTGACCGCGGAGGTGTTCTCGTGCTCCGGGGACTGGGAGTTGTGGGAGGACCCGGGGGACGACCCCCACTGCACGGCGGTCCTGGACCTGACGCACTGAGGGGGAGCCACCCCTCACCCCCAGGGAACCCCTTCGGTGATCCCGAACAGCACGGTGAACAACACCAACGCCCCCACCGGAACGACCACAAAGGAGTCGGGCCGCTCACGCCGAACCGCACTCCAGGCGAGCGCGACGAGTGGCCCGAGCAGCGAGGCGGCCATCAGGGTCCAGCCCGCGCCCTGGTGACCGACGAGGTTGAACGCGATGAACGCGGCTGCGAAGAAGCAGAAGGGCGAGGCCCACAGGTGCTTGAGAGGGGTGGACATTTCGGAGGCAGACCGTTCGGAGAAGAGTTGGGAGGCGGTTGGCACGGAGGTGCTGTGGCATCAACCGCCCTGTGCTGGCGGCGACTTACCCTCGCTTGAGGTCTTGGACGAAGGCGGCCCAGGCGGAGGTGGGGAAGAGGAGGTTGGGGCCGTGGGGGTTCTTGGAGTCGCGGACGGGGGTCAAGTCGGGGTGTCCGTCGGAGACTTCGAGGCAGTCGCTGCCATCGCCCGCGCTGTATGTCGACTTGCGCCAGTGTGTGACTTCGAGGCAGTCGCCGCCATTGCCCGAACTGTAGCTGGACTTGTACCGGGTGGTGCCGTTCAGGTCGTACTCAGTGCTGTTCCTCATGCGCGTAATCCTCTGCCACCGACTCGATTAGCGCCAGCGACTCCGTGATGGGGAGAGCCGCAGCCTGGAGGAGGTTGAACGTCAGGGCCCGTTGGACGATCGTGGCCGGGTCGTCCTCCAGTTTTCCCATTTCAAGGCCCTCGGTATAACACAGTGGCGGGGCGTCCTCGAAGTCCATGAGCTTCAGGGAACCGCCCATTCCGGCATGAGCTCCGGCACTGAACGGGAGCACCTGTACGATCACGCGCCGCCGTCGGATCATCTCCGCGACATGACGAAGCGCCGCCGCCATGACAGCCGGGCCGCCGACCGGCCGACGAATCGCGGCCTCGTCCAGAACGACCCACAGCGCCGGGGTTGTTGGATTGTCGAGGAGCCGGGTGCGCTCCATCCGGTCCGCCACGAGTTTCTCGATCTCGGCATCGGTGGCCATCGGCCGGTACGTCCGGAACAGCGCCTCCGCGTACTCCGGAGTCTGCAACAACCCCGGGATGAGCAAGGGGAGATAGTGCCTGATCGCGATTGCGATGGCCTCGGCTTCGAAAGCCTCGTCGAAGTGTTCGGGATACTTCGACTTGGCCTGTGCCTGGGAGTGCCGAGTGAAGAAGCCTCTCGTGCCCAACTGATCATCCAGGTAGGGACCCAACGTCGAGGGAATCCGCCGAATCCCCGACTCCATGCTCGCGATGGCTGACCGGCTCACGAACAGACGGTCAGCCAACGACTGCTGGGTAAACCCCTTCCGCTCACGCGCAAGCTTCAACTCTTCACTCACCAGCGCCCGAGACGAATGAGCAGGGTCGAGATCCTTAGGTCGGGCCATAGCTTGACTCCCTTTCCCGTAGGCGGAGTTGTCCACACACCATCCACAGCCAGGCTAGAAGAGCCCCGACCACGCTGTGTGCTGAACGGAAATACTCAGCGTGGAGACCCCCCTCAAGTACTACGGGGTGTGCGGGATCACACCCGTAATACCCCCGCTCCGGAAATGGGCCGGACCAGGCCCCGGTTGTCCTACACGCGCAAGCCCATGCGTGTGCACATACCTGCCGGTACCCCCGACCCCGGTACCCCGTCCCACGAGGAGCCCGTACGTGACTGCCACCCCCACCCGTACATCCGAGGTACTGTCCCGCCCGGTCACCATCAACGGCCTGACCGTCCCCAACCGCATCGTCATGGCCCCGATGACCCGCATGCACTCCCCTGAGGGCATCCCGGGCGAGGACGTCGTCTCGTACTACGCGCGCCGCGCAGCCGCCGGGGTCGGCCTGATCGTCACCGAGGGGACGTACGTCGGCCACGACTCCGCGGGCGAGAGCGACCGCGTGCCCCGTTTCCACGGTGAGGAGCAGCTCGCCGGGTGGGCGAAGGTCGCGGACGCGGTGCACGCCGCGGGCGGCACGATCGTCCCCCAGCTCTGGCACATCGGCATGGTCCGCAAGCCCGGCCAGCCCCCGTACGCGGACGCCCCCGCCGTCGGCCCCTCCGGCATCCGCATGGACGGCACCGCCGACGGCCACACCATGACCCAGCGCGACCTGGACGACGTCATCGGCGCGTTCGCGCAGAGCGCGGCGGCGGCCGAGCGGACCGGGTTCGACGGCGTCGAACTGCACGGCGCGCACGGCTACCTCCTCGACCAGTTCCTGTGGGGAACCACCAACCGCCGCACCGACGCGTACGGCGGTGACGCGGTCGCCCGTACCAAGTTCGCCGCCGAGATCGTGGCCGCCGTCCGCGAAACCGTGTCCCCCGAGTTCCCGGTCATCTTCCGCTTCTCGCAGTGGAAAGCCGACAACTACGACGCGCGCCTCGCGGAGACCCCGGAGGAGCTGGAGGAGATCCTGACGCCGCTGGCCGCCGCCGGCGTCGACGCCTTCCACGCCTCCACCCGCCGCTACTGGGAGCCCGAGTTCGACGGCGCCGACCTCAACCTCGCCGGCTGGACCAAGAAGCTCACCGGCAAGCCCACCATCACCGTCGGCTCCGTCGGCCTCGACAGCGACTTCATCGGCGGCTTCGCCGGTCAGGGCTCCCAGGTCAAGTCCCTCGACAACCTCCTCGACCGCTTCGAACGCGACGAGTTCGACCTCGTCGCCGTCGGCCGCGCGCTCCTCCAGGACCCGGAGTGGGCGTCGAAGGTCCTCTCCGGCCACTTCGACGAGCTGAAGTCGTTCGAGGCGGCTTCTATGCAGACGCTGAGCTGAGTCGAACGGGTTTGGTTGAGGCGGGTGGGAGGCTCCAGAGCCCCCACCCGCAGCCGCCGCGCCTCACTTCCGTCACTCACATGAGTGAACTCCGGCCCGATCTCCGCTCGGTGGGCACCTTTGTTCGAGGGTGCCCGTTGGGCGGATCAGAGACGGGCAGCGAAAGACGCATCGGAAGACATGAGGAGCGAGTGATGACGACGGAAGAGCCAGCGGCGATCGTCAGTACGGCGTCGGGTCCGGTCCGGGGCAGAAGGGAGGACACGCTGACGGTGTTCCGCGGCATCCCCTTCGCCGCACCCCCGACCGGCGCCGCCCGTTTCCAGGCCCCCCAGCCCCCGACCCCCTGGACCGACACGCGGGACGCGTACGAGTTCGGCCCCCCACCCCCGCAGGAGGCCGGCCTCCAGGGCCGCAGCGAAGCCACGCCCACGGCCGACGACGACAACTGGCTGACGGCGAACGTCTGGACCCCCGACCTCACCCCCACCACCCCACGCCCGGTCATGGTCTGGATCTACGGCGGCGCCTACCGCATCGGCCACGCAGGCAGCCCCGGCTACGACGCCCAGCACCTCTCCCGCAACGGCGACGTCGTGGTCGTCACCTTCAACTACCGCGTAGGCATCGAAGGCTTCCTCCACATCGACGGCGCCCCCGCCAACCGGGGCCTCCTCGACCAGGTCGCCGCCCTGAAGTGGGTCCGCGACAACATCACAGCCTTCGGCGGCGACCCCGCGAACGTCACGGTGTTCGGCGAATCCGCCGGCGCCGGCTCGGTCGCCGCCCTCCTGGCCATGCCGTCCGCAAAGGGCCTCTTCCACCGAGCCATCGCCCAGAGCATCCCCGGCACATACTTCTCCGCCCCCCTCGCCCGGGACATCGCGGAGGCGATCGCATCGGAGGCAGGCGTCCGCCCGACCGCCTCCGACCTCGCGACGATCGCCCCCAGGAAACTCACGGAAGCCGGCGAGGCCCTCTCCGCCAAGATGCCGACACACACCCGCTGGGGCCAAGTCGCCCCCACCTCCACCCCCTACTCCCCGGTCGTGGACGGCGAGATCCTCCCCACCACCCCCTGGCAGGCGGTAGCAGCAGGCGAGGCCCGCGACATCGACCTCCTGATCGGCCACAACTCCCAGGAGTACCGCCTCTTCACCGTCATAGGAGGTCTCCTGGGCCGCATCACGGACGACCAGGCCACCACCGCCCTCCGCACATACGCCCCCGGCGGAGGCGAACCCGGCGAGCGTGCCTACCGCGAAGCCTTCCCCGAAGCCACCGCCCAGGACCTCTTCGAACGAGTCCAATCGGACTGGCTCTTCACAATGCCCTCCCTCCACCTAGCAGAGGCCCACCTCAAAGCAGGCGGCCAAGCCCACCTCTACGAACTCTCCTGGACACCCCCCGGCCTCGACGGCGCCCTACGCGGCTGCCACGGCCTGGACATCCCCCTCCTCTTCGCCACCTACCTCGCCGACCTGGCTGCCCTCCTCTTCCCCAACGCCGAAATCCCCACCGACGCCCTAACCCTCACCTCCCACTTCCAACACTCCTGGTCCACCTTCGCCCGAACCGGCACCCCAGGCTGGCCCCCCTACGACCTGGAACACCGCCTCACCCAAATCCTGGACACCCCCACCGAGGTCAAGCCCTACCCAGAGGAGACGGCGAGGCGCCTGTGGGAGAGCCACGAGTGGAAGCCGCTGCCACTTCTCGACTGACATAGCACGAAGCGCCCCGAAAGGGGCGCCCCCAGCCCGAGTGAGCCGTCAGCAGATCTAGGTGGTCGGCAGGTCTTTCAGTGGTGCGGGGCTATGCCTGATCTGCGGTTCCACCGCGTGGCCGCGACAGACCCCGACGAGCCCGCAGCCAACTCCCAGCCGCCACCACGTCTTTCAGGGGCGCGGGGCTGTGTCTGATCTGCGGCTCCGCCGCGTGGGCGCGAACAACCACGACGGACCCGCAGTCCATCTTCAACCGCCACCACGTCCTTTTAGAGGCGCGGGGCTGCGTCTGATCTGCGGCTCCGCCGCGTGGGCGCGAACAACCACAACGCACCCGCAGCCCATCCTCAACCGCCACCACGTCCTTTTAGGGGCGCGGGGAACTGCGCGAAATCCACGACGGACCCGCAGCCCGTCTCCAACGGTCACCACGTCTTTCAGGGGCGCGGGGCTGTGTCTGATCTGCGGCTCCGCCGCGTGGGCGCGAACAACCACAACGCACCCGCACTCACCCCACAACCTCACCCCCCACCCCCTCCACCACCCCCAAAATCACCCGCGCACACTCCACCGCCTCCATCACCCCCGAATCTACCTCCACGTCATACCGCACCCCCACATGCACCACCCCCGCCTGAGACTCAGCCATCCCCGGCACCCGATCCCCCCGAGCGACCTCCCGCCCAGCCGCGATCCGCGGATCACACCGAACCCCCACCCACAACACATCCAGCCCCCCGAACACCCCCTCCCACCGCCGCTGCCCCTCACCCCCACCGAGCAGCACATCATCGACGATCACCCGCCCCCCGGCCCGAGCGACCGCGGCAACCCCCTCCCGCCAAGCCGCGTCGGCAGCCTTGAACTGCTCCCCGACCTGCACACTCCCGTCCGCCCCGAACAAGATCCCGTCCTCGGAGTTCTGCAACCGCCGAGGCAACGCCTCGACGAACGAATCCACCCCGAACGCCATCCAGGCCCCGGGCAACAGCTCCTGAAGACACCGCACGATCCCGGACTTGCCGGAACTGGAACCACCGTTGAGAAAAATGATCTGAGGAGTCGAGTTCACGGCGTCACAGTAGAAGCACCCCCCACACCCCGGACACCGGATTTCCCCCCGGCACTCCGATCCCCCACCCCCTACCCTGGAACCACCGCACCCCCGGCCGGAAACCACACCATGAACCACGCCCAGCTCACAGCCCTGGGCCGAGCCCTCCGCCTAGTAGGCGAACACGGCGAGGCCCTCACCACGGACACCCCCGACAACAAGCTGCACGAGATGAAGGCGGACCTCCAGCGAGCCCTGGACCTCCTGGACGACAGCGTGGTCGGCGCGGCCCCGGTGACCCGCTGCGCGGAACACCCCCAGGGCCCGGTGGACACCTCGGCCCCAGACCTCTGCCTCCTCTGCGAAACCCGCCGCAGATCCGCCCGCAGGACGGAACTGAACGGCGGTCCCCTCCCACCCCCCCAACTCCCCTCGACCCCCAGCCGATACGGAGTCCGAGAGGACCGCCCGCAACCACAACAACGCTGGCTCCCGGAACTCTGGAACGGCCAGGAGTGGCAACTGTGCGGCACCCCCCGCAGAGACCGCCGAGAGGCCGAAGCCTTCCTTGCAGCCCTCCGCAGGGGCCCCCGCCCGGCCATGGCCTACCGCTTGGTCCACGAGTTCACGGACTACGAGGTACTACGGGTATGGGGCACCCCGGTGAAGGTCGACATCGAGCCCCTGAACAACAACCTCAACCTTTAGAGGGACAGCTCCCGGGGCCCGGCATCAACACCGCTCAGAAGTCGTCGGCCCCGTTCCGCAGCTCCGGCGTCCAGTACCCGGTCAGCGCCTTCGCCGGGTCGACGGCGATCCCGTCGCTGCCGGGCGCGGAGACGGTGATGACGGTGTCGTCGTTCTCCAGAGTGACGGAGAACGCGGAGACGGGCTCGTTCTCCTCGTCGACACCCCCGTCGGACAGCTTCACCGCGGCATAGGCCGGCGCACCGGCCGTCAGCACGACGGGGCTCGCCGGCTTGCTCTTGGCAACGGCCGGAACATCCTGCTTGTGGCTCTCCAGGAACTGGATGTGCGGGAAGCCCAGCAGCTTGCAGGAGTGCCGCGAGGTGTTCCGCGCGGTCAGGACGATGTGGGTGAAGGGCGGCCCGTCCTGCTTCGCGGCGGTGACGGCCAGGTCGCGCGAGGTGCAGGCCGGGGTGGACGCGGAGGACTGCTTGCCGGTGGAGCCGGACACCTTGGCCCCGCCCGCCGCCCCCTTCCCCGACGAGGACACCGACCCGGAGGACCCAGTGCCGGCGCCGTCCGTCTTCTGGACATCGGCGACGGGGGAGGCCGCGACCGTCGCGGCCACGGTCGCGGCGGCGTTCGGCTCGGACCGGGTCCCCGTGCCGCTCTGGCAGGCGGTGAGGGACAGAACGAGGGCGGTGCCCGCGGCGGCGACGAGTGCGGTGCGCTGACGTGCGGTGTTCATCGGAGACTTCCTTGTTGAGCGGTGAGTGGTGAAAAGTTCGGGGGTGCGGGCCCGTCAATTGCCCTTGCCGGGCCGGTAGTTGGACGGCAGCGTGTACACGAACTCGCGCGGATCGGCGTGCGCCGCCTCCATCAGCTCGGGAACGCTGTGGTAGCCGAGCGCGTACAGATTCCGGCCCGGATCCCAGGTGTTGTAGGCGTACATCGCGTTGCGCTTCGTCTTCATGTGCGCGCTCGGGATGTTCAACACGTACGACGCCCCGTCCGCGCGCCGGTCCTCGGGCCGCGAGTACGCGTAGACGTGGTTGAAGCGGACGTCCTTGAGCACGCCGTCGTTCATCAGCCGGTAGGCGACATCGCTGCCCGCCTTGTGCGTCTCGGTCCCCTCCAGCCACCCGGCGGTGAACTTGTGCGACGCGCCGGGGTACTGCTCGGCCAGCGCCCGCACCTTCGCCTCGACGCGGTCGACGAGCCGGTTGTAGTCGGCCACGGTCTCGAAACCGTCGTCCACGACCTTGAAGTTGATGACCTTGTCGACCCCCAGCGCCTTCGCGGAGGCCATGAACTCGGCGGTCCGTGCGGCGACGATCTTGCTGGTGCCGTCGGTCGGCCAGTTCAGGCCGTGCCGCCCGCCCGCCGCGCACGGGTGTGGGCTGGGCCAGGTGGTCAGCTCGCAGGGGTCGCCGTTCATCCGCACGGCGAGATCGGGGTTGCGGCCGTTGCTCACGAGGACGAGGTAGACGGGCCGGCCCGCCGCCTTGTGCTCCAGGATCGACCCGGCCAGCCCGATCGCGTCGTCGTCCTGGTGCGGGGCGTAGAAGATGGCGGGTTTGTCGGCGGCCGAGGCCGAGGGAGACCGGACCGCCTGGTACGCCACGGCGGCGGCGGTCAGCGCACCGGCTGCCAGAACGTTTCGCCTGGACATTCCGGTGACGTGGTCGCTGCTGCTGTTCATGTGGGGGGTCCTCTGTCCGGTGGTCGTACGGGTACTACGGGTCGTACGAGTAGGGGCCGTACGGGTACTACGGGTATGACGACGACGCCGGCCCGAGCCCCTCGAAGGGGTGCCCCGCGTCCGCCTTCAGTCGACCACCCGCGCGGACCGCGTCCCAGGCGGTTTCCCCGGCAGAAGTACCGTCCGTCATACTTCTGCCGTAGACCCGCGGTCGTACGGGTCGGATGAACGGGGAGCTTGACGGTGTGTGCCAGCGCGCCTGCCACCTGCGATTTCGGGCAGCGGTTGCGCAGTCTGAGGAGCGCTGCCGGACTGAGCCAGGAGGCGCTGGCCCACGCGGCCGGGGTGAGCGTCAGAGCGCTGGCGGACATGGAGCGCGGTCGTACCCGAGGACCACAGCGCCGTACCGTCCAGGCGCTGGCCGAGGCGCTGGGGCTGACCGAAGGCGCGGCGGCGGAGCTGGAGAAGGCCGCCGCGGAGGGCCGTCCCCGGCCGAGGGCCGACCTCGGGCCCGCCGCCCCCACCGCGCTGGCCCTGCCGCGTGACATCCAGGACTTCACCGCGCGCGGCCCGGCCCTCGCCCGGCTCCTCGACCTGGCGCGCGACGCCGGTCCGGACCGGCCGGCCGTCAGCGTGATCGCCGGACAGCCCGGTCTCGGCAAGACCGCGTTCGCGGTGCACGCCGCACACCTCCTCGCCCCGCACTTCCCGGACGGCCGGTTCGCCCTCGACCTGCACGGCATGGACCCCGAGCCGACGACCCCCCGCGACGCGCTGGCCCGGCTGCTCGGCGCGATGGGGGTCGCCGACGCCTCGATCCCGGCCAGCACCGACGACCGCGCCGGCCTGTGGCGGTCCCTGGCCGCCGAGCGCCGGATCCTCCTGCTCCTCGACAACGCTGTCGACGAGGCTCAGGTCAACCCCCTAATACCTGGGAGTGGTCCGTCCCTGGCCCTCGTCACCAGCCGCCAGACCCTCGCGGGGCTGGAGTCCGTGCACCGCACCGACCTCGCCCTGTTGCGCCGCGAGGAGGCCGTGGAACTGCTGACCCGGATCATCGGACCGGAACGCGTCGCGGCGGAGGCGCAGTCCGCGCGAGACCTCGCCGACCTGTGCGGGCACCTGCCACTGGCCGTCCGGATCGCCGGACAGCGGCTGCTGAGCCGCCCGCACGAACGCCTGGGCAAGCTCGTCGCCCGCCTCGCCGCCGAGGGCCGCCGACTGGACGGACTCCAGGCCGGCAGCCTACGCATCCGAGCCGCCTTCGCCCTTTCCTACCGCCAACTACCCCCGGATTCACGGAAGTTCCTCCGCCGCGCCGCGCTGGCCGCCGGAGCGGACTTCAGCCCCGAAACCGGCGCGCTGCTGTCCGGCCTCCCCTACGACGACGCCGTCGCCCGCGCCGAGGAACTGACCGACGCCGGTCTCCTCCAGAGCGACGCCACCGCCGAGCGCTACCGCTTCCACGACCTCCTCCGCCTCTACGCCGCCGAACAGGTCGACGCGGAGGACGGCCCCACCGCCCGCGACCTTGCCCTCGACCGCACGGAGCGGTGGATGCTCCGCCGGGCCACGGCTGCCGCGCTGTACTTCGACGTGGAGCATGAGGAGGGGCCGGGGGCCGGGGCCGGCGGTGCTGCGGGCGCGGAGGGCGTTGCGGGTGACGAGGGCGCGTCGTACCCGTACGACTTCGGAGGTACGGGGACTACGGGGGGTGCTCCGGGCGCGGAGGGTGCCTCGTACCCGTACGACCTCCGGGGTACGGACGACACCCCTACCTCGGACGATGCCCTCACCCCCGACCTCGACGAAGCCCCCGCCGACCAGGAGGAGGCGCGGGTCTGGCTGGAGGCCGAACGGGCGCAGTGGCTGGCCGCGCTGCGCCGGGCCCACGAGCACGGCCGCTACCGGCAGGTGCTGGACGCGGCGCGGGCGATGCACTGGTTCTCCGACCGCAACCAGCACTGGGAGCAGTGGGTGGAGGTGTTCCGCCGGTCCGCCGACTCCGCCCTCCGCCTCGGCAGTCGTCAGGAGGAGGCCGTCCACCTCAACTACCTCGCCTGGGCCTACAACCTGTGCGTCCACGACCCCAAGGCGGCCCTGGTCGCCGCCGACTCCGCGCTCACGGCGGCCCGCGACTGCGCGGACGGTCTCCAGGAGGGCTGGGCCCTCGGCTACGGCGCGGGCGCACTGCACCGGCTGGGCCGGATGGACGAGGCGTTCGCGCGGCTGCGCGAGGCGGCCCGGTGTCTCGCCGCACAGGAATCCCCGCAGGCCAGGCTGGCCGAGCTGACGATCCTCAACAGCCTGGGCACGCTGCTGCGCCTCACCGGCCGGGTCGAGGAGGCACTGGAGACCCACCGCCGCGGCGAGCGGATCTGCCGGGCCGGCGTTCCGGGCCGGACACAGGAGGTCATCGCCCTGTACCACGCGGTCTCCCGGCAGGGCATCGGCAACGACCTCGCGGCGCTGGAACGCTGGTCCGAGGCCGAGGAGCCGCTTCGGCTCGCCCTCGCCGCGTTCGAGTCGGCGCGCATGACGGCCTGGGCCGAACCGACCCGCCTCGACCTCGGCCACGTCCTCGCCGCCATGGGCCACCCCGACGCCCCCGAAGTCTTCCGCGCGGCCCGCGACGGCCTCGCCGACCTGAGAAGCCCCCGCCAGTCCGAGGCGGCGGAGGCACTCGCGGAGTTCGGGCGGGCGGGGGAGGGGGCGGTCGGGGTGGCTGGGGTGTCTGGGGGGCGGCAGTAGCGGTCGGGGCTGCGGGTATTACGGGTACTACGGGGGCGCGGCTGGGGCTGCGGGTACTACGGGTACTACGGGGAGCGACTGGTACTACGGGTATGACGAGGACCAGTGGGGGAGGGCGCGGGTACTACGGGTATTACGGGTTTTCCCCGGTACTACGGGTACTACGGGACCCCCGGACGACATCGAGCGCCCTCCGCAGCTGCCCCCCGCACTCCTCCAGCACCCGCCCCGCAGTCACCGCGTCCACCCCGCCCAGCAGGACGAGAACCGCGTTCTTCACCTCACCCCCGGTAGCGGTGAGTGCGACCTCGACGGCGGCCTCCTCCGCCCCCGTGGCCAGCGCGACGATCCGCCGGGACCGCGCCCGCAGCTTCTCGTTGGATGCGCGGACGTCGACCATGAGGTTCCCGTACGTCTTCCCGAGCCGGATCATCGTGATCGTCGAGATCATGTTGAGCACGAGTTTCTGGGCGGTCCCCGCCTTCAGCCGGGTCGACCCGGTGACGAACTCACCCCCCACGACGACCTCGATCCCGTACTCCGCCGCACCCCCGAGCGCACTCCCCGGATTGCAGGCGACCCCCACGGTCAACGCCCCCCTACCTCTCGCGTACTGCACACCCCCTACCGCGTAAGGCGTACGCCCCGAGGCGGACACCCCCACCACGGTGTCCTCCCCCCTCAGGGACAACCCTTGGAGATCCCGTACCGCCGACTCCCGGGAATCCTCGGCCCCCTCCACCGAGTCCACCACCGCCCCCGGCCCACCCGCGATGAGCCCCACCACCTGCCCCGGCGCGGTGTTGAACGTGGGCGGACACTCGGACGCGTCCAGCACCCCCAACCGCCCAGCGGTCCCGGCCCCCATGTAGATCAACCGCCCCCCACGCCCCATTCGCAGCGCGATGGCGTCAATAGCGGCGGAAATGACGGGCAACTGAGAAGCGACAGCGGCGGGAACACCCGCGTCTTCCCGATTCATGAGCCGCGCGATATCAATCGTGGATAGCTCGTCGACCCGCGCGAGATCGGCACGAAACGACTCGGTGGGAAGAGTGGAAAGCTGGGCGAGAAGATCAGAGGAGGACATGGCAGAAAAGCTCTTTCAATCAGTGAGTTCTTAAACAGACCTCAACGAAAGGTCACCCTCAGGGCCTACCGATGCCGATGGGCCAACGCCTCGTACGACGCGGCCAACGCGGGCGCCGCGGACTCGTAGATCCGCTGGGCGACCCCCACGAACAGACAGTCCACCACCAGTAATTGCCCGGTCCGCGAAGCCATGGCCGCGGGCCGCAACTCACTCTCCCGGGCGGACGACGTCGTCAACACGTGATCCGCGTACTGCGCGACCGCCCCGTCCCCCCGCCCGGTGATCGCCACCGTCGTCGCCCCCCGCTCGAAAGCCACCCGCAAAGGCTCGATGACATCCCCCGTGGACCCCGAATGCGTAATCGCGACGGCGACATCCCCGCCCCGCAATTGCACCGCATTGGTCACCGCGAGATGAGGATCGCTGTGCGCGTGCGCGATCAATCCGATCCGCAGCAATTTCTGCACGAGATCCTGCGCGACGAGCCCGGAAGCCCCCACCCCGTACACATCGATCCGCCGAGCGGACGCGGCGGCGGACACGGCGGCCCCCAACTGCACCGTGTCGAGCCCGGCGGCGGTGTCGGCCAGCGTCTGCGCCTCCGCCTGCGCCAGCTTGCTGACGACATCCCCGATCGGGTCGTCGACGGCGATGTCGGTGGTCAGCGCGGGCGCCCGCCCCGACTGCTGATGCGCGGCGAGCCCGGCCAGCGCGAGCCGCAGATCGCGGTACCCGGGGTACCCCAGTACCCGAGCGGTACGGACGACGGTGGCCTCACTGGTCCCCGTACGCTCCGCGAGCCCCGTCACGGTGAGCGCCGCGCACCCCGCGGGATCGCCCGCGACGGCTTCGGCGACGCGCTGCATGGACCGGGTCATGGAGGGGGCGAGCGTGCGCACCTTGGCCGCGAGTGCGCCGCCGAAAATTTCCTTCACGTCGCGGGTCACGTTCTGAAAGATATTTTCGGTTCGGCGCCCCGGTCAAGAGTGCGCACAATGAAGACATGAGCACCGACCCCGTACACCCCGTAAGCCTTCTGGAGCAGTCCCTGCACCGGGCCCGCGCCCTGGTCCTGGCCGACCTGGTCGCGGGTGAGGTGGCCGAGGCGGACGTGGTGTCGCTGGTCGAGGAGTCCGTCGTGCAGCGCCGCTGGTGGGTGGAGCAGTGGCCGGACGGCGCACAGTACGTCGCAGGCCTGGTCGCGCAGGACGTGCAGGACGCCCTGCTGGAGCGGTACGGCCGTTGGCCGCTGTGCCCGGTCTGCGGCTCGGGCGACCCGCACGCCCTGGAGGTCGAGCCGGAGCTCGGCCCGGACCCGCACTGGGTCTGCCACAAGGCGGGCGTGAAGGTCGCGGCGGTCGGTACACTCGGCGCCGGTCAGGACGGCCCGCCGTCCTCATGACCGTCTACATCGACCCGCCCGCCTGGCCCGGCCACGGCCGCCTCTGGTCCCACCTGGTCAGCGATCTCTCCTACACCGAACTGCACGAGTTCGCCGAAGAGTTGGGCATCCCGCCGCGTGCCTTCGAGCGCGATCACTACGACATCCCGGCGCACCGCTACGCCGACGTGGTCGCCGCCGGCGCGGTCGAGGTCAGCAGCCGCGAGGTCGTCCGCCTGCTGCACGGCGCGGGCCTGCGCCGCCGCAAGACGAGCGTCCCGCAGAGCCGCCGGGATGCTCAACACCCTTGATTCCGCGGTCCCTTCAGCGCCGTCAGAGCCGGTACCGCCGCAGTTCGTAGGCGTCCCCTTCCGTATCCTCCCCGACCCCCACGAACCCGACCCGCTCCAACACCCCCCGAGACGCGAGGTTCTTGGGCTCCACGACGGCGAACAGGCTGTCCACATCCCCCTGTTCACGCCCGAGCGCCCACTCCCCGACGGCCCGCACCGCCTCCGTCGCGAACCCGTTCCCCCGCGCCTCGGGCACCACGTCGTACCCGATCTCCGTACGGCCGTCCCCGTCCGGCGCCGCGTGGAAACCGAGGCTCCCGATGGCCAGCCCGTCCGCCCGCCGCACCAGCACGAACAGCCCGAACTCCGCCCGCAGCGCGCCCTTTTCGTACGACGAGAAGACCAGCCCGGCGGCCTCGCGCGTGCCGTCGAGGGGCCCGTCGCCCAGCCAGCTGAACCCGCCGTCGCCGACCGCCCGCAACTCGTCGAGGGCCGCCGGGGTGGCGGACTCCAGAGTGAGGCGCTCGGTCGGCAGGACGAGGCTGTTGTGCCAGCTCCACCTGTTCACCCGTGCCCGGCCGGGCAGGTCCCCGCGCCCCGTCGCCCACAGCAGCGTCTCCCAGGGATCGACACCCGGCCGCACCTCGGGGAAGATCCGCTGGAGCACGAACTCGGCGACTTCCGAAGACGGTTGGAAGGCCGCGCCGAGACCGAGCGCGATGTCGTGGGTGTGCAGCAGGACCTCGGCGACACCCATCGCGGCGAACCCCTGCCGGTTCGCGCTGCGGAACGGGGACGGATGGAACGCCCGCACCCGTGGCGGCGTGGTCCGCACGGCCGCCGCGAGCAGCGCCCCGCCCGTCTCGATCACGTCCACCACACCGGAGTTGGACGTGCCGTCCGTGAACCGGATCTCGAACGGCAGGTACGCGTCCCGGGCTCGCCCCGCCAACTGCCCGGCATAGGACAGGAGATCGTCCGCGATGTGCTCGGCGGTGTCCCGGCAGTTCCAGTCCAGGCCCGCCGCGAGGGTCCCCGTCCAGTCCCGCTCCGTGAGGCTCCGCAGCAGCGTCACGGACTCCGCGACGGCCGCGTCCAGTTGATCTCCACCCGAATGACTTCTCCGCATGACGAGAGGGTAGGGCGCCCAGCTCCCCAGCCGCTCAGCCCCTCAGCCGGTCAGCAGCTCCAGTTCGGCGCCGATGTTGCGCCGCGCGTCCGCCTCCCAGTGCTCCCTGCCGTACTCCGTCCTGAACAGCCGTGACATGGCGAGGAGTTGGCGCAGAACACCGGCCCGGCCGGTGCGGAAGGCAGCCTCGGGGACGAAGTGGTACTCCTCGCGCACGGCGGCCGTGTACGCCGTGTAGACGTCCGGCGCCGAGGCGAGGACCGCGAGGTCCGCGTCGCACAGCACCTCGCCGTTGCGGTCCCCGGAGGCCGGGTCGTGACCCTGGGTGAGCCGCACCAGCCGCGCGACCTCCGCCACCCCCCGCTCCGGAACCCCCGCCTCGGTCAGCGCCCGCTCCGCGAGCCTCGCCGAGCGCTCCTCGTTCGTCGACCGGTCCGGCAGGTAGACGGCATCGTGGAACCAGGCCGCGAGCCGCACCAGACCGGGGTCCTCGGCGTGGCTCTCCAGTACGTCGACGCGGTCCAGCACCGCCGTCAGATGACTGAGCGTGTGATACCTGCGGTGGGGTTCCTGCCAGCGCTCGATGAGGTTGTCGGCGTACCGCTCAGGTGCGATGGCACAGGAGTCGTCGGCCCGCGCGGAGAGCAGCGCGAGGAGCCAGCGGGCGTGCAGGGCGTCGAGATCGGCCATACGCCCCATTCTCCCGGCACGCGAGGGGCGCACGGTCATACGGTGGTCGTATGGCCCCTACTTCAGAGCTACCCCGCGACCCCGAACTCCCCGGCCGTCTCCTCGCGGCGGAGCGCGATGCCCTGATACCCCTCCTGCGCGCCCGCCCCGACGCGGACTTCGCCCTGCCGACCGCCGGCTGTCCGGGCTGGTCCGTACGGGACGTCCTCGCGCACTGCTCCTCGGCCCTGATGCGGGTGGTGGAAAGCCGTTACGAGAAGGGGGTGTTCTCTCCCGAGTCGAACGACCGCGACATCGCCGACCGCGCCGACTGGCCCATGGCGCGCATCGTCGACGAGCTGGAGCGCGGCATGACGGAGGCGGCCCCGGTGATCGCCGCCTCGGACGGCACCCTCGACCTCATCGCCCTCGGCGAGTGGATCCACGCGGGCGACGTCCGCGAGGTCTGGGACGAACCCGGCGCCTACGCGGGCCCGGCCCTCCCCACGGCCCTGACCCTCCTCACCTGGTACACCCGGCGCCGTGCGCACATCCCTCTCCGGGCCGACCTCGACGACACCGACACCCCGCTCACCCTCGGCGGCACCGACGGCTCCCACCCGCCGGCCCGCTACCTCGGCCCGGCGGCCACGCTGATACGGCTGTACTCGGGCCGGTCGGTCAAGGGCGCGTCGTACGAGCTGGTCGGGGTGGGGGAGGCGGAGCTGAACCTGTTCGGGTGACGGGGCGACTCACCCCTGAGAACTACCCCCTGAGAGCTACCGCTCGGGAGCTACTCGCTGACGTACCCTGATTGGACTAGACCTTTAGAGGGGCCCGACGACGGAAGGCACCGCATGAGCACGCGCGCACTCCTGGAGGTGATCGCCCTCTCCCCGCAGGACGCGGTCGCGGCACAGGAGGGCGGCGCGGACCGGGTCGAGCTGGTCTCCGAGATGGCCTCGGACGGGCTGACCCCGGCCCTCTCGGTGTTCGACGCGGTCCGTACGGCCGTCGACATCGACGTCCGCGTGATGCTCAGACGGACGGACGGCTTCGCGGCCGGCGACCTCGGACAACTAGTCCGGGCGGCAGGGGAGTTCAGGGAAGCCGGCGCCGACCAGTTCGTCCTGGGCTTCCTCGACCCCGAAGGCGCCGTGGACCTGCGCGCGATGGAACACCTCGTCGCCGTCCTGGACGGCTGCCGCTGGACCTTCCACCGCGCGATCGACCACGCCGCCCACCGCGAGCAGGCCCGCAAGGCCCTCGCGGGCCTGCCCGGCCTGGACACCTACCTCACAGCGGGCTCGCCGTCCGGCGTCGAACAGGGCCTGGAGACCCTCCTCGCGGAGGCCGGCCGCTACGACGAACGCCTCCTGGTCGGCGGCGGGTTGACCCTCACGCACGTCCCGGCCCTGCGCGCGGCCGGAGTGGACGCCTTCCACGTCGGCGGAGCGGTACGGCCGGACGGCTGGACCGAGCCGGTGTCACCGGAGGCGGTCCGCACCTGGCGCCGGGCGATCGGCCCCGCCTGACCCGGGATGACGGCAACTACCTGATCTGCTCCGGCAGTTCGGTGCCGTGCACGACAACGAGCCCCGAAACGGCCCGGGTCAGCGCGACGTACAGCCGCCGCAGCCCGGTCCGTTCGTCCGGCTCCCCGTCCACCACGGCCTGCGGCTCGTCGAGCACGACGTAGTCGTACTCAAGTCCCTTCGCCAACGAGGCCGGAACCAGGGTGAGCCGGGTCTCCGCCGTGGTCTCCTGACCGGGATCGAGGTACGACACCCCGGCCGCCCCCAGCGCCTCCGCGAGCACGGGGATCCGGGCGTCGGCCGCGATCAGCCCGATCGACCCCTCCCGCAGCAGCAACTCCCCGCACGCCTCCACGACTTGCTCCACCTCGGAGACGTCCCGCAGCTCGAAGAACCCGGGGTTCTCCCGCACCGACGCGACCGGCGTGAGACCGGGCGCGATGTGCGGCAGCAGCCGGGACGCGTAGGTGATGACGTCCGTCGGCACCCGGAACCCGGCGGTCAACTCCTCGACCACCGCGTCGGATTTGCCCAGATGCCCGAGCGCCTCCTCCCAACTCCGCGTCGCCCAGGGGGTGGTGCCCTGCGCGAGATCGCCGAGGACGGTCGCGGAACCCGTCGTGCAGCGCCGCCCCACCGCCCGGTACTGCATGGGGGAGAGGTCCTGCGCCTCGTCGAGGACGACGTGCCCGAGGGAGTGCGTGCGCTCGACGACATCGGTCGCCTCGTCGATCAACACCGCGTCCGCGGCGGACCACTTGGCCGACTTCACGGACCGCACGGGCTTGGCCCACAGGATCGTCTTCTGCTCGTCGTCGGTGAGGACCCCGGCCGCGTGCTCCGCGAGGAACTCCGGCTCGCTCAGCAGCCGCAGCACCAGCTTCGCCGGATCGACCGGCGGCCAGATCGCCTTCACGGCCGCCTTCACCGCGCTGTTGCGGGCCACCGAGTCCTGCACCCGGTCGTCCGGCGCCTCCCCGGCGCGCTCCATCTGGACCAGCACCGCGTGCGCGATCCGCTGCGGCAGGGCCTCGCGCGCCGCACCGTACCGGATGTCGCGGTCCAGCAACTCCCGCACGATGTCTTCGAGTTCGTAAGCGGGCACCCGCCACCGCCGGGACCCGCGCACCACGAGCACGGGCTCGGCCGGCGGGGTGACGTGCGCGTAGACCGCCCGCCGCAACACCTCCGCCATCCGCGCGTCGCCCTTGATCACGGCAGCGTCGGCGCCGTCCGCACCCCGCACCTCGACATGCGCGACCAGATCGTCCACCGTCGCCTGACGCACCGCCAACTCACCCAGGGCAGGCAGCACTTGCTCGATGTACTGGAGGAAGGACTTGTTCGGCCCGATGACGAGCGTGCCGGTCCGGGCGAGCCGCTCGCGGTGCGCGTACAGCAGATACGCGACCCGGTGCAGACCGACGGCGGTCTTCCCGGTCCCCGGACCGCCCTGCACGCACACGCTTCCCTGGAGGCCGCTGCGCACGATCTCGTCCTGCTCGGGCTGGATCGTCGCGACGATGTCCCGCATCGGGCCGACACGCGGGCGCTCGATCTCCTGCTGGAGCAACTTGCTTGTCCGCGCCACCTCTTGGGGGTCGGAGAGGTGTTCGTCCTCGTACGCGGTGAGGTCGCCGCCGGTGTACCCGAACCGGCGGCGCAGCCCGACGTCCATCGGATCCTTCTTCGACGCCCGGTAGAACGGCTGCGACACCGGCGCCCGCCAGTCGATGACCATCGGGTCACCGTCACCGTCGTGCACGTGCCGCCGCCCGATGTAGAAGCGCTCCCCGTCCGCCCCTTCCGCCTGCTCGGCGCCGGGAGCGTGCAAGTAGTCCAGCCGGCCGAAGAACAACGGCGTGTCGCTCAGGTCGGCGAGCGCCTTGATCCGCTCCTCGATCTGCCGGGCCAGCACCTCGGCGTTGACCCAGTTCGCGGTCACGTCCTTGATGTCCAGCGCCTCCACGTCCTCCCGCATCGCCCGCAGCGCGGTACGGGACGCGGCGAGATGGGAGCGCTCACGGAACAGGGGGTCGTCGGCGGACACGGGCGTGGACAAGGGGGTGCCTCCGGGGTACGGGTACTACGGGTGGGTGCGGCTGAGGTGCCGCCCGGTTTCCGACCGGGCGACGGCACTCCACGGGGGAGGCGGCAAGAGCGGAGATTGTAGGCGAGCGTCCTGTGCACGGGCCAACGAATTTTTCGCAGAGGTATCCCCCAGAGCGAAGACCCTGAGACGAACCCCTACGACCCCTGAGACGTCCCGTCCCTCTTGAGTCGTAGGAAACGGACGGGAAAGTTGGCTCTGTGGACCGATGCCCGCTTTATGTCCGGGATCGCACTATGGGGACATGAGCGCAGCGACCTTCACACCAGCCCAGGCCGCCGGTCGCCCCTCCGGAGCGACCTCGATGACGGTCCCGCACCGACACCGCCTCGGCGACACCGTCCGCGCGATACGCGTGTTCGCCGGTGCCGCCTTCGACGTCATGATCCTCGGTCAGTACGGCGAGGAGGTGGGCGTCCGCCGCCGCAGATGAACCGGCCGGAGCCGGTTCAGCCCGCGTCGGGCCCGGCCAGCAGATCGTCCGCGTCGACGATCCGGTAGGCGTACCCCTGCTCCGCCAGGAACCGCTGCCGGTGCGCGGCGAAGTCCTGGTCGATCGTGTCCCGGGCGACGACCGAATAGAAGTGCGCTTGGTGCCCGTCCGCCTTCGGCCGCAGCACCCGCCCGAGCCGCTGAGCCTCCTCCTGCCGCGAGCCGAACGTCCCGGAGACCTGGATGGCGACGGTCGCCTCGGGCAGGTCGATCGAGAAGTTCGCCACCTTCGACACGACGAGCACGCTGATCTCCCCCTCCCGGAACGCGTCGAAGAGCTTCTCGCGCTGGGCGTTGGAGGTCTCCCCCTTGATGACGGGCGCGTCGAGATGCTCCCCCAGCTCGTCGAGCTGATCGATGTACTGCCCGATCACCAGGATCTGCTGCCCGGCGAACCGGCGCACGATCGCCTCGGTCACCTTCCGCTTCGTCGCGGTCGTCGCACAGAACCGGTACTTCTCCTCGGCCTCGGCGGTCGCGTACGCGAGTCGCTCGGAGTCGGTGAGATTGACCCGCACCTCGACACAGTCCGCCGGCGCGATGTACCCCTGCGCCTCGATCTCCTTCCACGGCGCGTCGAACCGCTTCGGCCCGATCAGCGAGAACACGTCCGACTCCCGCCCGTCCTCCCGCACCAGCGTCGCCGTCAGCCCGAGCCGCCGCCGCGCCTGAAGGTCGGCGGTGAACTTGAACACCGGCGCCGGCAGCAGATGCACCTCGTCGTAGACGATCAGCCCCCAGTCCCGCGAGTCGAACAGCTCCAGATGCGGATAGACACCCTTCCGCTTCGTCGTCAGCACCTGGTACGTCGCGATGGTGACCGGCCGGATCTCCTTGCGCGTCCCGCTGTACTCCCCGATCTCGTCCTCGGTCAGCGACGTCCGCTTCACCAGCTCGTGCTTCCACTGCCGGGCGGACACGGTATTGGTCACGAGAATGAGCGTCGTCGACTTCGCCTGAGCCATCGCCCCCGCCCCGACCAGCGTCTTCCCCGCCCCACACGGCAGGACGACGACCCCGCTGCCCCCGTGCCAGAAGTTCTCCACGGCCTGCTTCTGGTACGGCCGCAGCGCCCACCCGTCCTCGGCGAGCCCGATCGGATGCGCCTCCCCGTCGACGTACCCGGCGAGGTCCTCCGCCGGCCACCCCAGCTTCAGCAGCGTCTGCTTGATCTGCCCCCGCTCCGACGGATGCACGACGACCGTGTCCGGATCGATCCGCGCCCCCACCAGCGGCGCGATCCGCTTCGACCGCAGGATCTCTTCGAGCACCGGCCGGTCCGTGGTCGTCAGCACCAGCCCGTGCGCCGGATGCTTGCTCAGCGTGAGCCGCCCGTACCGGTCCATCGTCTCCGCGATGTCCACCAGCAGCGCATGCGGCACCGGATACCGGCTGAACTGCACCAACGCGTCCACGACCTGCTCCGCGTCATGCCCCGCCGCCCGCGCGTTCCACAGCCCCAGCGGCGTCACCCGATACGTATGAATATGCTCCGGCGCCCGCTCCAATTCCGCGAACGGCGCGATCACCCGACGACACGCATCGGCCTGCTCATGATCGACTTCAAGCAGCAGCGTCTTGTCCGACTGGACGATCAGCGGTCCGTTCACGTGTGCACGTCCTCTCCGCCAGGAGCCTCGACGGAGGCTGGGGCAAACGTCCAGTGTGCCTCATCCGGGGTAACTCACGCGGGGTATGCGGGACGTCACTCCTCCGCCAGCTCCGCCACCCCCGTGATCCGGTGCAGCGGATACGTGCGGACCTCGTCCGCCGTGTGGTCGTAGGCCGTGACGAAGCCGCCCTCGACCCGGAGGGGGGCGATGACGCGCTGGGAGGCGGCGCCGTCGGCGTTCACGTAGCCGATCCAGAGGGGCTCGTTGGTGAGGACGGCCGCCTGGACGGTGGCGAGGGTATCGGCGGCGGAGGTACGGGGGAGTACGTCGGAGGTACTACGGGAGGTCTCGGGGGCGGGTTTCCGGGGCGTCGTGGAGGCCAGGTCGCCCGCGCGGACGGCGCGGACCGCCGCCGCCAGGAGGGTGGCGTCCGGGACCGGGGGGCCGTCCGGGACTGGCTCCGGAGGGGTACGGGGCGGAGTGCGGTGGGAGTCGGCGCGGTGGATGAGGACGTCGCCGTCGGGGGACTCGGCCGCCGGTGCGTAACCCATCGTGCGCAGGACGTCGAGAAGGGACGCCGGGTCGGCCTGGGCCGCCAGGACCGTCGGGGCGAGGCGGCGCAGGCGCAGGGGGGTGGAGCGCTTGTCCGCGAGGATCTCGTTCAGGAGCGCGTCGTCGTCGCAACGGACGTACGCCGAGGCCGCGCCGACCCGGAGGTGGCCGTGCTTACGGGCCACGTCGTCGATGAGGTACGCCAGCGGCTGCGGGACCGGTGTGCGCGAGTGCGCCGTCAGGAAGGCGTGCAGGTCGGAGGCGGCGCGGCCGGCGTCCAGGGCACGGCGCACCGAGGCCGGGGTGAACCGGTACACCGTCGCCCCGCCCTTCGACTCGACGTCCGCCAGCACACCGAGCATGTCCGCCAGCGGGCGCTGGAGCGGGCCGGGCGCGACCGCCGTCAGGTCCGCCTGGAGCAGTACGTGGTCCAGGGGTTCGGGGAGGAGGGGGGTGAGGAGCCGGGCGGCTGCGGCCGTCGCCACGGCCTGCTCCGCGGGGGGTAGGGGTACTACGGGGTGCGGCGACGACCGATGGTGGGCGGGCAGGTGGTGGACGGCCAGGTGGTGGACGGGCAGCTTGTCGCCCGCGTCCGCCGGGTCCGATGCGGAGACGGTCGCTTCGTCGCCGGGTACGGCTCGCCGCCCGCCGTGCTCGCCGTCCCCGGCTCCGGACGACGATGGCCCGCCCCCGGTGCCCCCTAGGGGACCGCCCGCCGGAGCACCCCGCCCCTCACCCACCCCCAGCAACGCCCGCCCCTGCCCCGACAACGCACCCCGGCCCGTGACCCCCAGCAACTCCGCCTCGTTCAGCGTCCATTGCGCGAGCCGCGTCCGCAGATCGCCCTCACCCCGCTCGGGCCCCCGCAACGGCCGCTCCCAGCGCAGCCGCGCAAGTAGCGCTTCAGGGTCAGGGGATGCCCCCTCCGGGAGCTCCGCGAGCAGCCCCAGCACCCGGCGCCGTACCTCCGGCGCGGCCGAACGGTCGAGCCCGGCGCCGAGCGCCGAGAGCGTACGGTCCTTCGCGTCCCGCCCGCCCACAAGCCCCGACGTCCGCGTCGCCCTCAGCCACGCCTCCGCCAGCCGCGCCCAGCGCTCCGCCGCCGGACGCTCCCGCCACTCGTCGTACTCGGGGGTCGCCGCGTACCGCTCGTCCGCCTCCCCGTCGGACGCCAACAGGCCCGCCGTGTAGGCGAGTTCGACCCAGAACGCGGCCACCGGTTCCGACACGTCCAGCGCCACGGCCGTCCGCTTGAGGTCACGCACGCTGAGCCCACCGGCCCGTAGTACCGCAGGACCACCCTCGTCCCAGTCCTTCAGCAGCTCCTCGACGGTCGCCAGCGCCGTGTACGCCTGCCCGGCCGCCGTCGCGTCCACAAGCTGTGGACGGTGAACTCCCGCCGCCTCCACGGCCGGTGGCCACGGCTCCACCACCCGGTGCGCCCGCCCGCCCCGCAGATGCAGCGCCACCTCCCGAGGCAGGACGACCGTCCCCGGCGTCGTCGGCAGCAGCAGCCCCCGGTCCAGCAGCCAGCGCAGCCGCGCCGCCGGATCCGCCGTGACCTGCCCGTACGGCGGCCCCCACACCAGCCGCTCCAGCACCTCCAGCGACTCCGCCGGAGCCTTCGCCAGCAGCGCCTTCAGCTTGCGGCGGCTGGCGAACAACGCCGTCAGCCCGGCCACCGCGCTCACCGAGTCGTGCGTCGACGGCAGCCCCGCCGCCGCCACGATCTCCTGCACCCGCCCCGGAGACATCCCCGCCGTCGCCTCCTGCACGCTCGGCCCGAGACCCGTAGGGGACGGGTGCTGCGCCGAGGGGGCGAGTAGCTCTCTGGCGGTACGCACCAGCCGTAGCCGGCTGTCGTCGCCCCACAGCAGCGCCTGCTCCCGCAGCGTCGCCACCGCGCCGGGCAGCGCCGCCACCACCGCCGGGTCCTTCTCGTCCCCGGCCATCAGACCCAGGAGCTCCGGGTACGACGCCGGATCCGCCGCCACGGCCAGCGCCTCCGCCGTCTGCAACGTGAACCGGTCGAGCCGCTCCAGCGCCCGGACGACCGACGCACGCGTGCCCGCGCGCGTCGCCAGCTGGGTCAGGTCGGACGGCACCGGCGTGATGAGGTCCGGCCGGCTGCGCAGCAGGGCGGCGAGGGACCGGTCGTCACACGAACGGAGCGCCTCGGCGAGGGAGCGGGGGGTGCTCATCTGACCCACGGTAGCGGGTAGCGCCGGGGGAGGGGTGCCCCGTGAGAGTTACGCCTCGGGAGCCAGGGGCGGGCCGAGGGCCTCGCCCGCTGCCCCGTAAGCCCCCTACAACCTCAGACCTACTGGACGAAGTCCCCCGCGCGGTAGCTTCTTCCCGTGGGGATCGAAAGCGACCAAGTCGTCTACGAGTACCTGAGCCGCGTCGGTGACGTGGCTCAGCAACAGCAGTTGGCGTCGGGGGCCCGGATGCGGCTCGTGTCGGAGCTGCGCAACGAGATCGACCAGCGCCGCGCGAAGGCGTCGGCGGACAGCCCTGCGGCGGTCCGGAAGATCATCGCCCGGCTCGGCAGCCCTGACGACGTCGTCGCGGCGGCGGGCGGCGGCGGTGCGCCTGGTGCGCCGGGTGCGCCCGAGGTGCCCCTGACGGGGTGACCTCTGCCCCCTCGACCTCTCCGAGCACGCCCTCATCGGCCTCACCGACCGCATCGCGTTCCACGAGGTCGCCAACGCGCTGGACCCGTCCCGGGCCAGGCCGACGACC
>NZ_JBTYMC010000039.1:0-34822 GCF_054880855.1 Streptomyces sp. S6
GAGACCAGCAGGACGACGGAGGTGACCGGGTCGATCGCGACCGCGTCGGCGGCGCCGAGACCGCGCTGGGCATGGAACTGCCCAAGGTCGGCGGCGAGCTCCCGCTCCCGACGCCGGGTGCGCCCGACGGCCCGCGGTACGTCGAGGGCCACCTCGTCCCCGACCGCGCGCTCCCGCAACTCCCCGTCGGCGCCGCCCTCCCGGGCCTCGGCCTGCGCACGCCGCTCCCGCGTGTCCTCGGCGACGACTTCGACCACGTCGGCGTCGACGCCCCCGCGAACGACGTCCGTGCGCTCGGCCCCGGCGCCACCCTCGACCTCCCCCTCACCCCGCCGAACCCCGACAACTTCGGCCTCCCCGACCCGAAGCTCCCTGCGGCCGGTGTCGTCACCCCCGTCCTCCAGGCCGTCCCCGCCGCGGACCTGGGGCTGGGCGAAGGCCTGTAGCAACCGTTTGCGACGTCCGACGACGGCCCGGGGCAGTGGGTGCCCCGGGCCGTCGTCCGTACCTATTTCCGGCTCCGGCGGTGACCCCTCGGCCCCCTTCGCGGTTACCGGGGTGACAGCGCAACCGGAGGAGGAGTCGAGGATGACGGTCGTCGGTGTGGGCACGGGTTCGGTGACGGTGGGCTCGGCGGCGAGACCCGGGCGGCGGGCGCTGCTGCGGGGGCTGCTCGGGGTGGGGGCGATCGCCGCCGTCACCCCGCTGATCGTCGCCTCCCGGGGGTTCCGGGGCGTCGACCCCGGGCCGGGGTTCGACGAGATGTACCGGGGCCGCCGGCTCCAGGGTGCGCCTGTGAGCAGCAGCCGCTCGGGCGAGGCGACCTGGGAAGTCACCGTCGACGGACGCCCGTTGCACCTCATGCGACGCGCCGACGGCACCTGGCTGAGCATGGTCGACCACTACCGCTCGTACGACACCCCGCTCGCCGCCGCCCGCGCCGCCGTCGACGAACTCGGCCCGGGGGAACAGCTCAAGGAACGCACGGGGGGACACCATGGCCTACACGCGTAAGGACGTCAGCACGCTCACGGCTGCCGAACGGGGGCGGTTCGTGAAGGCGCTGCTCGAAGTCAAACGCCGGGGCGAGTACGACGAATTCGTGCGCATGCACATCGATTTCTACGTCTCCGACGGCGAGGACGGCCTGCGGACGGCCCACATGGCACCGTCCTTCCTGCCCTGGCACCGGCGCTTCCTGCTGGAGCTGGAGCGGGCGCTGCGCAAGGTCGACGACTCGGTGACGGTGCCGTACTGGGACTGGACGCGCGACCGCACCCCCAAGTCGGCGCCCTGGAGCGCGGATCTGCTCGGCGGCAACGGCCGCCCCGGCGACCGGCAGGTGACGACAGGGCCGTTCGCGTACGCCTCGGGCAACTGGACGCTCCACGAGAACGTCACCGACGAGGACTTCCTCACCCGCGACCTCGGACGCGCCCGCGACCCCATCGAGCTGCCCACCAAGGACGAGCTGGAGTGGGCGATGTCGGACTCCCTCTACGACTCGGCGCCCTGGGACTCGACGGTCACGAAGGGGTTCCGCAACAAGCTGGAGGGATGGGGGACCGGGCGGGGCAGCGTCTCCTGGCGCAACCACAACCGCGTGCACCGGTGGGTCGGCGGGGTGATGCTGGGCGGGGCGTCCGTCAACGACCCGGTGTTCTGGCTGCACCACGCGTTCATCGACCTGCTCTGGTACCGGTGGCAGAAACGGCATGCGGAGCACCGCTATCTCCCGGCGAAACCGCCCGAGTTGGGCAACCGGCAGCACGGACGGGTCGTCGCGCGCGGGGAGAAGCTGCCGCCGTGGGACATGACGCCGGACCAGTTGGAGGACGTCAGCCGTATCTACCGGTACGCGTAAGAGACTTGGGAACACGGGAAAGCCCCGGCGCTCGGAGGAGCCGGGGCTTTCCCGCGCGGAACGGGAGGTGACGGAACGTCAGCCGCCGTAGCCGCCGCCGTAGCCACCACCGTGCTTCGGGCCGTGGTCGCCGCCCTTGTTGATGCAGGTGTTGCCGAAGGCCGGGTTCAGCAGACCGATCACGTTCACGGTGTTGCCGCACAGGTTCACCGGCACGTTGACCGGGATCTGGACGGTGTTGCCGGACGCCACACCGGGCGAGCCGACAGCCGCGCCCTGCGCGCCCGCGTCCGCCATGGCCAGACCGGCGCCGCCGATGACGACGGCGGACGTGCTGAGTACGACGGCCGCGGTCTTCGCGATGCGAGACATCACGTTCTCCTCACTGACTGGGTACGTACGGCGGCAGGTTTCGCCGACCGCACTCCCCGTTAACGTCAGCGGCGCGTACGGGTCACGGCGCGTCGGGGCGGATCACCCGTGTGACGAACTCCGCCAGGGTCGCGATCGACTCCAGGCTGTCCAGGCTGAGATCGAGATCGGCGACGTCCACGCCGTAGCGCTTCTTGACCGAGGCGAGGAGGGCGACGCCGGCGAGGGAGGTCAACGCGATCCGGGGGCCGAAGAGTTCGGTGTCGGCGGGGAGAGCGGCGAGGTGGGCCGGGTCGAGGTGGGTGGCCTCGGCGACCATGGCGCGGATCTCTTGTTCGATGTCGGGGGCGGTCATGCCGTCTCTCTGATGTGGAGGTAGGCGGGGGGCTGGGGGAGCTCCCCGGTGAGGGTGCGGGTGAGGACGGGTGGCTCGGTGTCGTCCGCGCGGCGCATTCCCGCCTGCCGCAGCAGGATGCGCATCTCCAGGTTGGCGTCCGTCGGGCGCAGGGTGACGGAGAAGTCGTGGACGCCGTTTCCCCGCGCCTGCTCCATCAGCCGCAGCAGGAACGCCGCCGCCGCGCCGCGTCCGGCGACCCGGCAGGAGAGGGCGAGGAGGGGGACCGACCAGGTGCCCGGCGTCGCGTGGTCGACGAGGGCGGCGCCGATGACGCCGTAGTCGCCGAAGCGGTCGGACATGCGGGCGGTGTGGAGGGTGTTCTCTTGGCCGGCGAGCAGCTCGCGCAGGGCGTCCGGGGTCAGGCCCGAGGAGTTCAACCGGTGGGTGCGGGCGGCGAGTTCGAGGGCGCGGGGGATGTCGTCCGGCGCTGCGGGGCCGATCGTGAGGTGCATGCCGCACCAGGCGAGGAATTCCTCGCGGGTCCCCTCGAAACGTTCGCCCTCCGCGCGGCGGACCGCTTCCGTGCGGTAGCGGTCGACGCGGGCACGGGACTCCGGGGTGGCCTCGCGGCCCTCGAACTCCGCGAGCAGCAGCGGGACTTCCTCGGGGGCGAGGGTGGTGACGCCGGGCAACAGGGCCTCGGCCTCGGCGCGTTCGTAGGGGGAGTCGTCGACCAGGAGGAGGGCACCCGTCGCGATGCCGAGTTCCTCGGAGATGCGGCGCAGGGACTCGCTCTTGTCCTGCCAGGAGACCTGGGGGGACAGGAAGCGGTTGTGCAGCGCCGGGAGGGTGTTCGCCATGCGGTCCAGGACCGTGGGCGCGCTGCGGCTCGCGACGCTGCTGAGGACGCCGTGTGCCGCGAGGGTGTCGATCGCGGCGAGCATCTCCGGTCGGGGGGTGGGGAGTTCGTCGGTCGCGGTCTCCACGGCGACGTCGTCCCACAGGGTGCCGTCGAGGTCCCAGACGACGCACTTGACGTGGCCGTAGCCGGTCATCGGGGGCCGCCGTCGAGCTTCAGCTTCATCGTCAGGCTCGTCGGGTCGAAGCCGAACCGGCGGTAGACCGTGCGCATCGGGACGTTGCCGACGTGGACCCGGCCGGTGACCTCCTTGATGCCGTTCGCCGCGCAGAACTCCAGGCCCGCGGTGAGCAGGAGTTCGGCGACGTCCGCCCGGTTGTCGAGCGGGGAGACCGCCAGGGAGCGGAAGTTGGCGTAGCGGTCGCCGGTCATCGCGTTGGTGTTGATGCTGATCCAGCACCAGCCGACGGGGGCGCCGTCCGGGGCCGACGCGACGATCATGCCCTCCCGGTTCTTCTCCATCGCCCTGCCGAGACGGGCCGACCAGACCGCCGGGTCATCGATGGCGTCCTCGCCGAAGGAGACCCGGGCGATCTCCGCCTCGAACTCACCGATCGCCGGGAGGTCGGGTTCGGTCGCCTGGCGGGTGAGGTAGGGGGCGGCGCGGTGGGTGAGGGCGGTGCGGGCCTCGGGGGTGGGGGGGTGCCAACCGGGGGTGTTCGTGGGGGAGTTGACGGGGGTGGGTGGGGGAGTCTCGGTGGAGGGCTTCGGGGCCGGCGTCGTCGGCGGAGTCTCCTCGGGCACCAACTGCCCCGGCCGGAAAGGGCCCTTGCCGCAGTGGGGGCAGCCTGCTGCTCGCAGGGCGCCTACCGAGGACCACTTGGCGCCGGGGCCGACCTCGGTCTCGGCGGCGCAGGACATGCAGGTGTAGCGGCGGGCGCGGGTGCGTTTGTCGCCGGTGTAGAGGGGGCCCGTGAAGCCGCCGGGGTGGGAGGGGGCCGTCGCGCTCGTCGTCAGGAGGTGCTGGAAGAAGCCGACGCCGCCGAGGATGCCGCTGCCCTCGTACTCGTTGAAGTTGCGGATGTAGCCGTGGGTGACGAGGCCGAGGTCGAGGATCTCGCGCTGGACCGCCAGCATGTCGTCCGGGCTCTTGCCGCCGAAGGAGAAGAAGACGCTGTGCGCGGCGCCGGGCCGCAGCCCCTCGACCGCGCGGGAGAGGAAGAGGCGGGCGCCCTCGGGGGTGTACGGCGGGTCGGTCATGGCCGCGTCGAAACGGCCGTGCAGCTCGGCCGGCAGCGGCTCGCGCAGGTCGTGCTCGACGGTGTCGACGCGGGTGCCGAGGGTCGCCGCGACCTGCTGGACGTACCCGAGGATCTCGGGGGAGATGTCGACGACGGTCACCCGCTCGACGATCGGTCCGCCCAGGACGTCCCCGACGACCGCGATCGCCAGGGAGATCAGGTCGTCGTCGCCGATCAGCAGCAGCGAGCCGCCCGGCAGGACCCCCACGGTGAGCAGGGCGAGGACGCGGCGGACCTTCGTCTCGGGCGTGCAGTGGGACTGGTCGATCGCGAGGTCGGCGGCGGGGCCGTCGGCCATCAGGGCGCGCAGGCGGCGTACCGCCTCGTCGAGGACGTCGGGGATGACCAGTTCGCGGCCGTCGCACGTGGTGCAGGTGGCGTTCAGCGCGAGGTCCATGCCGAGTTCGGCGAGGAGGTCGCGGCCGGCCGGGGTGAGGCGGGAGGGGCGGGACTCGGTGACCAGGCCGCGGCGGCGCAGTTCGTTGCCGACGGCCGCGACGATCGGGACCGGCAGGCTGGTGGCCCGGCTCAGTTCCTTCGTCGACGCGGGTTCGAGACGGCGCAGGGCCCGCAGCACCGCGCGCACCCCGGGAGGGCCTTCCTGGAGCCGGACCGCGGCGGCGACTTCGCTGAGCACTCGATCGGCGGCCGTACTCACCAGGGGTCTCCAGAGCGGGGGAGGGTTTCGGACAGTGCGGCATCCAGTGTAAGGGACGGGGGTTCGAGGTGTGCGAGGTATTAGCCGGGGTATTTCCGCCGTGAATTCATGGGGAGTTCATCGTGGGACGGCCGGTATTCCCTTGATCTTTTATCCGGGTGGAATTCCATAAAGTGGAGATGATCAAGGCCGATCGGTTTCTTGACGAACTGGGTGGCCGCGCAGTAGAGGGCGGCTGATGCTACGCTGACGTCGACGAGCGCCAGTGACTGGCCTCGCGACCTTCCTGTTCGGCCGCGCGGACCAGCGCAGATACCAAGCGAAAGGAGACGGGGAAGTGACTTCGGTCACGCTCTCCGATTCCCCATGACGAACGCCGCCAACCTTGCCACCGAGGGTATAAACGTCGACGATCTGTGCTCGTACGCGGTCGACGTATGGGTGAGCGACAACAGCATTCTGACGGACGAGGAGCGCCTTCTCCAGGTCCTCCGCGCCGCCGCCGAAAAGGGAAACGCCAAGGTGCTCGGCGAGGCGTCCCACGTATTCCCGAACGGTGCGGTCACGGCCATTCTGCTCCTTTCGGCCTCCCACCTCTCCATCCACACCTGGCCGGAGTTCAACCTCGCCAACGTCGACCTGCTGGCGTACGGGCGGCTGAACGGCGAGCGGATGATGGAGAGCGTCGAGCTGGGCCTCGCGCCCACGCGGATCAACGTGACGCGGATGCTGCGCGCGGTAAACTAGAGGTTTTCCGAGCGGGCCGGGGTCACCGGTGGTAGGTGTTGACGTCCCTCCCCATGATCACCGGCCCGTTGAAGTTCCCGCCGCTGATGGTGTTGTGCGTCGAGCCGTCCTGCTTGGGGGCGAACTCCTCGACGAGCAGGCGGAGTTCCGCCGCCGCCTCCGGGTTCTCCGCCAGCAGGCGGCGCAGCCGCAGCCGGACCGAGGCGGTGACGTCGGCGGTCTCCTCGTCGGGAGCGGCGATCAACGCCGCGCGTGAGGCGGTGAGTTCACCGTCCAGGGCGCTCGGGTCGCCGCCGCGCGTGAAGAGCCGCACCACCCGCTGCCGCACCTGGTCCCACGCCTCCGTCGCCATCAGGCCGACGATCGTCGTCGCACCCGTTCCGGCGAGTGCCACCAGTTCCGCTTCCATCGCACCCCCTGTGAGCTCTTGGTCGTTCACCGTAGAGGGAAAGCCGCCGACTCTGCCAGCGGGGTAGTAGGTTGAGGCATTCGTGGCTGAACGGGAGGGTGGCCGGGTGGACGAGAGCGGGTCGACGCACAACTCGATATCCGGGAACGCGACGTTCTTCGGACCGGCGGTCATGGGGCAGGTCGTGAACATGGCGGTGCCTCCCGCGTTACCCCAGCTGACACCACGTCAAGTGCCGGTCGGCACACCGTACTTCGTCAACCGTTCGGATGAACTCGCCCGCCTGGACACGATCGCGGAGGCGCTGCGCGCGGCAGGGGTTCCCGGTGTCGTCGCGCTGAGCGGGCTCGGGGGCGTGGGGAAGACCGCCCTGGTGGCGAGATGGGCCGCGAGAGCGCTGGACCGCTACCCCGGCGGTCACCTCTACGTGAACCTCGCGGTCAGACGGCGGGACGGGGCGGTCGACCTGAGCGACGTGCTCGCCGGGTTCCTGCGCGCACTGGGCATGCACCCGGACTACATCCCGGACCAGCCGGACGAGCGCGCCGCGCTCTTCCGCAGCCTCACCGCCCGGCGGGACACGCTCGTGGTGGTGGACAACGTCTGGCAGGCGCCCGAGATCAGGGCGCTCGTCCCGGCCTCGGGCCTCCTCGTGGCCACCAGCCGGACCCGCCTGTCCGGCCTGGCCAGGGACGGCGCGGTCCACATCGACATCCCCCCGCTCGAAGTGGCCGCCGGCGTCGAACTCGTCCACCAGTGGCGTGAGTCCGACCTGGACTCGGACGACGCAGCCGCCGAACTCGTCCGGCTCTGCGGCGGACTGCCGCTGGCGCTGGGGAGCGTCGGGGACTGGCTGAGCGCGCATTCCCACCTGGACATGAGCGACGCCGTGGCCGAGCTCGCCGCCGACGAGGACGGGATCGAAGCGTTGACCATGGTGCTCGACATGGCGTACAGGGCTCTCCCGGAACCCGCCCGGCGGCTGTACCAACTGCTCGGCCTGCTGCCCGGGACGACGGCCACCACCGCCCTCGCCGCGGCGGCGGGAGTCCCCGCGGTGGACGAGGCGGTGGGCAGGCTGCTCTCCGCGCACGTGGCGGAAGTGGCCGAACTCCCCGACCGGCCACCGCACTTCAAGCTGCACGATGTCGCCAGGCCGCACGCGTCCAAGGTCGCACAGGAGCTGCCGGACGCGGACCGCACCGCCCTCCTGCGTGCCGTCGCCGACTTCTACGTCGACGTGTGTATGCACGCCGCGTCCCACGTGCTCGGCGCCGACCGCTTCCGGCTCCAGCCCCCGCCGGCCCGCTCCCTGGCCGAACTCAGCGGCAGGAAACCGCTGTTCACCGACCGCGCCGAGGCCACCGAATGGCTCGACGCCGAACGCGGCAACCTGCTCGCCCTGTTGAGGGTCGCCGCCGAGCGGCGCTGGGACGACACCGTCTGGCGGCTCTGCGAATCCCTGTGGGCGCTCTACCACAGCCGCAAACACCACCTGGACTCCATCGAGGCCCACACCCTCGGCATCGAGGCGGCCCGGCGCTGTGGACGCCCGGACGCGGAGATCCGGATGTGCAACCAACTGGCGCGGGCGCACTACGGACTGGACGCCTACCCCGAGGCCCACCAAGTCCTCGACTCCGCCGGGCAGTTGCTCGACCAGGTCACCGACGCGCGGCTGAGCGGCGTGCTGTGGGAGACCCGGGGGCTCGTCCTCCTCGCGGAAGGGGCCCACGACGACGCACACGCCTTGTTCCTCAGGGCACTTGAGGCCAACGCGAGCCGCGAGGACCGGCACGGCGTCATCGTGCAGTCGTACAACGTCGGACAGGCGCTGCTCGCCGGCGGGCGCGCGCGGGAGGCGCTCGACGTTCTGGACGAGGCGCGGGCCCGGGCCGTCACCGACGGCAACGCGGGAATGCTGCTGCGCGTCGACATCGTCCGGGCGCGTGCGCTGCACGCTCTGGGCCGGTTCGGGCCCGGGATCGAGGCGGCGGTCCGTGCCGCGGAACAGGCGTCCGAGGGCGGGCAGCACGCCAAGTTCGACCAAGCGCTCGTCGTGCTCTCGGAGTTGGCCGCCGACACCAGTGACACCACTCTGCGGGCCGCCTGTGAGGCGAAGTTGGGGGAGCTGCGCAGGAACGTGGGTGTGAGGCCGTAGGAGTTCGCGCGTCTGCCGTTCCGCAACTTCCGTTCTGGAGAGGTCCGTTGTCCCTGTTCCGCCGCCCGCGTCCGCCGCGCGCCCGGTCCCGTTGGGACACCCTGCCGCCGGGCAGGGCCGAAGTCCTGGGTGTGGCACGCACGTTGACCTCGGCGACACGGGTGCTCGACGTGATGGAGCTGCTGCGGGTCGAGGACGGCATCGACAAGTACTACACCGTCAACCCGGGTTCGGCGTTCGCGGACGGGCTGCACGAGTATCTGGTCTCCGTGGCGGGGCCGCGCGTGCTGACGTGGCAGGAGGCGACCCGGCGCTCCTTCCAACTGGCCGTCGCCTGCGCCGTCCACCCCTCGATGCGGCGGCTCGACGCACCGCTGATGGTGATGCCGCACGGCGCCGGGTACAACCGGCTGGTCAGCGAGTCGACGGGGGACGGCACATCGCCGGCGGGGCTGTCGCGGCGGGAGTTGACGCACCGGGGGAAGGTGGTGCCCGCGGCGATCGGGCTGTCGCATCCCGACCAGCTCGTCCGGCTGCACGAACTGTGCCCCGAGGCGGCGCCGCGCGCGGAGCTGATCGGGGACTGGTGTGCGCAGCGCATCCGGGACAGCGCGGCGCGGCGCGATCACTACCGGGCGCGGTTCGGTGTCACCGACGGGCGGCGGCTCGTCGTCGTCCACTCCACGTGGAGCGAGCACTCGCTGCTCGGCCGGCACCCCCGGCTGCCCCTCGACCTCGTCGCAGCGCTGCCCGCCGACGAGTTCGCCGTCGCCGCGCTCTTCCACCCCAACGTGTGGGCCAGGCACACCCGTTCGGCGCTGCTGGAGCGGTTGCGTGAGGCCATGGACGCGGGCCTGATGGTGATCCCGCCGCAGGAGGGGTGGCGGGCGGCGATCGTGGCCTGCGACGCCGTGATCGGCGACCACGGCAGTACGACGTTCTACTCCGCCGCCCAGGACCGGCTCACCCTCCTCGCCGCGACCGGCCTCGACGAACTCGACCCCGCCTCGCCCGCCGCCGTCTTCGGCCGCACCGCGCCCCGGCTCGATCCCGAGGGTGATCTGCACGGTCAACTGGTGCGTGCGGAAAGGGAGTTCGACCCCGGGTTGCTACGGCCCGTCGTCGACAGCCAGTTGGCGGACGTCGACAAGTCCGGGGAGCTGACGCGGCGGTGTCTCTACCGGTTCCTGGAGCACCGGGGGGTCTCGCTGCCCCGGCAGCCGCTCGCGCCGTCGCCGGTGCCCGAGCCTGCGCCGCAGCGCCATGGCCCGCCCACCGCCTACCTCGTGACCGGGTCCGTCCTGCCCGACGGCTCCGTCGGCATCCGGCGGCTGCCGATGGTGCCGGGGCGGGTGGCGGAGGGGCTCGGGTTCTACGCGGTGGCGGCGGAGTCGCCGCATCCGACGTGGTCCCAGAGCGCCGACGTCGTCGCCCGCACGGTCGCGGTCTCGAGGCCGTCTCCTGTGGAGTGGTGCCTGCGGGAGGGGCCGCGCCGGCTCGGTGCCGCCGTGCTCGCCGCCCGGATCGACGCGTTCTCCGCCGTCGTCCGGCTGCGCGACAAGGTGTTCGAGGCGCGTACGGAACGGGACTGGGGCGGGGTTCGGCCGGCGCTGGATCCGTTGCTGCTGGGGGCGGCGGTCAACGTGTGGCTTCAAGAGGGGCGCAGTGGGGTGGAGTTGGGGCGGGGGATGGTGATCCGGACGGGGGGTGGGTGTGTGCGGGTGGTGTTCTCGGGGCGGGCGGGAGCCGTTGTGTCCAGCGGTTGTTGACAGGATTTGGGCTGAACTGTGCCGTTGCCGATGGGGAGTTCCAGGTCGGTTGACCTGGAAACGTTGAGTTTCTAGGTCACTTGACCTAGCTTCGGTGCTGTGGACGATGACCTTCAGCACGATGTGGCCGGCCCGGTGGTCGTGGTCGGCGGATACGGAACCGTCGGCGGGGAACTGGCCCGACTCGCCTCCCCCGCCTGGCCGTTGCTGCTCACCGGGCGTACCCCCTCGCGTGGCCGGAAGCTGGCGGACGAGGTCGGCGCGTCGGTGCGGGCCTGGGACCTGAGCGATCCTCGGCCGTTCGCGGCGTCGGCACGGGCCGTGATCAGCGCGGTGAACGACCCCGACGACCGTGTCCTGCGCGCCGCGATCCGCGGCGGGGTGCCCTATGTGGACATCACGCGGTGGACGGCGCGATTGCAGCGGGCGACCGCGATCGCGGCCGTCATGCCACCGACGGCTCCCGTGCTGCTGTCGTCGAGCTGGATGGGCGGCGTGAGCGCGCTGGTCGCCGCCGCGCTGGCCGCCGGGCTCGGCGGGGCGGCGGCGGTGGAGGTCGCCGTCCGGTACGACCTCAAGGACCGGGCGGGCGCCGACTCGGTGGAGTTCATGGACCGGCTGGGGCTGGACTACGAGGTGACCGAGGGCGGGCGGCGGCGGATGACCGTCCCGTTGAGCGGGGCCGGTCACGTCACCATCGGGGGGCACCGGACGAAGGTCGCCCGCATCGACACGCCGGAGCAGTTCACGCTGCCGCTGTCGCTCGGCGTGGACACGGCGATCACCCGTATCGGGTTCAGCGCGAACTCGTCGACGTCCACACTGCTGGCGCTGAAGAAGACCGGGTTCTTCCGGTGGGGGCGCGGGGAGCGGTTCGAGCCGCTGCGCCGGTCGATGCTGTACTCGCCGGGTGCGGGCGGCGGCGCGCTCGTCCGGATCGACGTGCTCGGCCGCGGCGGGGAGCACCGTACCGCGACGGTCGACGACCCCGCCGGACAGGCCCATCTCACCGCGCTCGGCGGGCTGTTCGGGCTGCGGCGGGTCCTCGGCGAGGACGGCTCGCCGGCGCCCGACGGGGTCGTCTTCCCCGAGATGACGCCGGCGCCGCAGGACGTCCTCGCCGCTCTCGGCGCGTTCGGCGTCGAGGTCACGGTGTCATGAGGCCGCCGGGTGAGAAGGAGCGTGGCGTGGACGGCAAGCCGCAGCTGACCCGGTCGGGGGCCGTCCGGCGGGAGAGTCTGCTGGACGCCGCCGAGGCCGTGCTGGTCGCCGAGGGCAACGCGCACGCCTCGCTGCGTGCCATCGCTGTCGAGGCGGGGGTGCGGATCGGGCATCTCCAGCACTACTTTCCGGCCCGCGCCGATCTGATCAAGGCTGTGCTGGAGCGGTCTTTGGACCGTTCGCTGGAGCGGCTGGCCGAGGTGACCGGGGTGCGGGTGACACCGGACGACCCGTCCGCCGCCGAGCCGCCGGCCGGCCGTGCCGATCCCGCCGACGTCGTGGCCGTCGTCCTGGCCGAGCAGGAGGATCCCCGACTGGTCCGGCTCTACATCGAGGTCTGGGCACTGGCCGCGCGGGACGACGGTGTCGCCGACGTCGTCCGTGCGTTCTATCTGAAGTACGTCAGCTGTGTGCAGGCATTTGTGCGGCAGTGCCGACCGGATTGGCCGGAGGAATTCTGCCGGGCGCGCGCCGAGACGTTCGTGGCGTTGGTGGAGGGGGCCGCTGTGATGCGGTCGGGGGGTGTGGGGGTGGCCGGTGAGGGAATGCGGGCTCAGGTGGCGGAGCTGGGGGTGCGGGTGCTTCGGGGGTGACGATGCGGGGGCCGTGGCGTTCGGCGCCTGGCGGAATCCGTACGGCCCGGGGTGTCAGCCGAGATGGGTCCGACCTCACTGAGTGATGAGAGCGAGCGGGTGGTCGGCGGTGCTGCGGGGGCAGGCGGCGATGACGAGGCGGCCACGGCCCGGTGACACGCCGGTGGGGGTGTTGGCGTCCATGACGTCTGCGCACGGCCGGTCTTCGAGCGGAATCCAGCTCGCGGTGCCCGGATCCCACTCGCGCTCGTCGATGGTGAGGAGGGGGTTGAGTTCCGCGTCGCACTCGGTGCAGCGCAGCGGCTGTGGATCCGTGAGCCGCCACGCGATGCAGCCGCCTGTCTTCCAGCCGGGAGCGGTGGACAGGTCGTAGATGTACTGCGGCGCATCGTCGTCCTCCGGGCCTTCCCAGGCGTCGATGCGCGCCTGCAAGTCGGGCGGAAGGACGGTGATGTAGGGGTGTTCGACGACTTCCTCGGGATGCAGGACACAGGGGGACGGCACGAGTTCTTCCCTGCCGACGACCTCGGGGGCGGGCTGCTCGTCGATCAGCGGGCCGACTTCTTGTGAATGCCGCCAGCGCAGGTGCACGTGCAGGTCGTGCCGGCTCTCTCCGTGCTTTTCGAAGGGGCACCAGAACACCTGGAGCAGATCCCCTTGCCCGGTGTCCGGCAGGCCCGGGACGTCACGGCGATACAGCTGGGCCACCGCAAGCATCGGGACGGGGTCGGTGTCGGCCAGGTGCGGGGCATGGCGACCGCGTTTGAATCCGGCGAGGACGTCGGACTCCTCGGCGGTCGGTCCTGACCGTGGGTCGCGTTGCCAGGCCTGTTCGAGGATGGTCCGTGCCCGTAGCACGTCCGCGAGCCGGTATCCGCTGCCGCGCTTGTGCGCGATGGTGCAGACGGGCCATGGCTCGCCTGCGGGCCACAGCATGGGGCCGCCCACCGAGCTCTCCTGCGCCGTGGGCGCACCGCGCCGGGGATGCAGCCGGGTCGCCGCTCGGCGTCCGGCGGCCAGTTCGGGGAAGGCGGCTTCCACGTCGACGGGGCGCGGTGGGGTGGTGCGTGGCATGGGCCAGGACTCCTGGGCTTCGTGGGTGGGTGGGGGCACAGGGACGGCGTCGTCGGCCAGGGCGGACTCTGCTCATCTCAAGGTTTCCACCCGGGGACGGCGGTTCGGACTCCCGCGGCCGGGTTGTCGAGCCAGCCGGTGAGCTGGAATCCCTTGTGGCCGTGTGCGGAGTACTCGAAACGGATCGGAACGGGATTGGTTCCCTCGTAGATCGGGGTGACGTCGTACTGGACGACTTCGCCGCGCTGCACGGCCTTGTAGATCTCCCCTTCGATGAGGTCTCGCTGGTAGGGAGAGTTGGTGGGGTTCTGGGTCTGGGTGACAAGGTTGTGCTTGGCGGCATGGCCCTTGCCCGCGCCGCCGAGACGGTCTGCGAGGAGGTGTCCTCGTGCCTCGTTGAACGCGGTGCCGTGGCCTCGCCAGCCGGGCGGGGTGGTCTTTCCCGCCTCGGTTCCCTTGTTCAGCATCTCGGGACGGACGGACGCGGACACGCCGGTGGGGCGGCCCAGGTGGTCGAGCGGCTTGTACCTGACGCTGCCGCCCCAGGCGTAGTGGTCCTTGAGGCAGGGGCCGAGGCCCAGCGGATCGTACAGATCCAGCGGGTTGTCGACGTAGGCGACCGGGTTGGGAGCCGGCATCAGTCCCAGTGGGTCGGGGCTGATGTAGCGGGCGGTTTCCGGGTCGTAGTGCCGGAAGTAGTTGTAGTGCAGTCCGGTCTCGGGGTCGGCGTACTGGCCCGGGTGGCGCAGTGGCGTGTGCGCGATGGCGTGGGGACTGACCGCGGTGGTGCCCCAGACTGTGGCACGGGATTGCCATGCGATCGTGCCGTTCTCGTCGACGAGTTCGGTCGGGGTGCCGACGAGGTCCGAGACGATGGCGAAGAAGCGGGAGTCGACCTCGTCGTCGGACAAATGTTTGCGCTCGTACTGGACCAGCGGCCGGTATCCGTCGTAGTCCCAGGTGAGCGTGGTGCCGGTCGCGGGTGTCGTCTGCTCGGTGAGACGTGTGCCGTCCCAGGTGAACCGGGTCTCGTCGGTGATCTGTCCCGCCTCGTCGAGTCGATACTTGGCGGTTCGTCGCCCCAGTGGGTCGTAGACGTAGTGCCAGAGGGACCCGTCGGGAGTCGTGCACGAGGTGAGCCGGTTCTCGGCGTCCCAGGCGTACGTCCAGACGTCGGGCTTGCGCGACAGGCGTTTCTTGACCCGTTCGACCAAGCGCCCGGCCTGGTCGTAACGGTAATGGGTTCGTCCGGCCCGTATGACGCGCGTGCCGGCGTAGTCCCGCTCGCCGCGGGCTGCCGGGTCGGCGGCCCGTTCCGGCCACTGGGCGCTGACCTCGTTGCCCGAAGCGTCGTACGCATAGGTTTCCGTCCCGGAGGGCCTCACGACCTCAAGGGGTCGGCCGACGGGGTCCAGGCGGTAGGAGACGGTGCGCCCGGTGGTCTCCTCCCGCACTGAGGTGAGGTGATCGTCGGCCCGGTAGGTGTAACTGCGCGCCCGCACGTACTGGCCCGGGCCGGTGGTGAGTTGTTGGTGGGTGAGGCGGCCGACGGGGTCCCAGGCCGAAGCCAGTCGCAGGTCGCCGATGCCGCGGTGGGTCTCGCGTCCGAGGAGGTCGTAGCCGAAGGACAGCGTGTGCCGTTCGTCGAGGACCAGACTGCTGCGGTTGCCGATCTCGTTCCAGGCGGTGGAGGTTCGTGCACCGGTCGGGGTGGTGCGAGTGGTGCGTCGGCCCGCGGCGTCGTACCCCAGACCCAGTGTGGCGCCGTCCACGGTCTGGGTGAGCAGACGCCCCGCCACGTCGTAGGCGAACTCCAGGCTGCACTGCGGGCTTGCCGCGCTCACCAGGCGTGACGCGGCGTCGTAGGAGAACGTCGTTCGTCCGCCGTCCGCCGTCTTGGCTGTCAGACGGCCC
This sequence comes from Streptomyces sp. S6, assembly GCF_054880855.1. Lineage (NCBI taxonomy): Bacteria > Bacillati > Actinomycetota > Actinomycetes > Kitasatosporales > Streptomycetaceae > Streptomyces > Streptomyces sp. S6. Next base: position 15,280 of record NZ_JBTYMC010000039.1, read on the forward strand.
GATTCGTCGAAGGTGTAGGAGACGCTCTGCCCGGCCGGGTTGGTGCGGGTGGCGAGTTGTCCCGCCGCGTCGTAGGTGTGGGTGGTGGTGCGATCGTCGAAGTCGGTCTCGGACGTCACGCGTCCGACCGCGTCGAACCGGTAGTCCCACGTGAGACCTGCGGGGTTGATGACCTGGACGAGCCGCTGCTCCGTGTCGTGCACAAAGGCGTACGTCTGCCCGTCCGGTGTCGTGCGCGAGGACAGCAGATCGAAGGGGCCGTACGTGCATCTCGTGATGCCGCCCAGCGGATCGGTGTGCCGCACGCAGTTGCCCTCACCGTCCCACTCCCACCTCTCGCTGGTGCCGTCGGCGGCGGTGCGCGTGACGAGCCTGCCTTCGGCGTCCCAGACGAACCGCGTCGTCTCACCGAGCGCGTCGGTCAGTTCGACGGGCTGCCCGAGCGGATCCCGGCGGTACACCGTGCGCGCCCCGCGAGCGTCTCCCACCGCCACTGGCAGGCCGGCCGTATTGTTCTCCAGCCGCAGGACCGCGCCGAGCGGGTCGGTCTGCGTCTCCAGCGCACCGGTGGAGTGGTAGGTGAAGCGGACGGTGGCGCCGTCCGGACCGGTCACCGCGGTGCGATTGCCCCGCGCATCGAACTCCTGCGTGCTCTCGGCGCCGTCCGGACCGAGCAGGGAGACCGGCAGGTGCTGGGCGTTGTGGACGATGCGGGTCACGGAACCGTCGGGAGCGGTCACGGACATCAGGTCGTTGTCGTCGCCCCATTCCCAGCGAGTCGTGCGGCCCAACGGGTCGGTCTGGGACAGCAACCGGTCGTAGCGGTCCCACTGCTGGACCGTGGTGTGGCCGAGTGGGTCCGAGATGACGATGATCTGGCCATGGCGATTGGCTGTATAGACCGTGACGTTGCCGAGCGAGTCCGTGTAGGTGACGGTGCTGGTGCCGTCACTCCGCGGTTCTCCGTATCCGACGGTGGAGTTGAGGATCCCGTCGGTGCCGCGTGTTTTGACTACCCGGCTGACGGCGTCATAGGTGTAGGCGAACTCGGTGCCATTGGAGTCCTGCCACCCGGTGATACGGCGAGCCTCGTCGTAGGAGAAGCGTGTGGGAGCGTCGACCGCGCTGCGAATCTCGGCCAGATTCCCAGTGTCGTCGTAGGCGAAGCCGCGCAGCCGCACCGGGACGCCGTCAACGACCGCTGCCAGAGCGGTGACCGCGCCCTGCTGCTCAGGATCTGTTTCGACCTGAACCCGATAGCCCCCGCTGTGTGTGACAGCGATGGGCACATCGCGCTCATCCCGCTCGATGGCGACGATATTGCCGTTCCGGTCCTCGATACCGACCAGCCACCACACGCCGTCCTGCGCCAGCGCGGGTTCGAAGTGTCGTATCAGGCCGGTGCGCGGATCCTGTGAGGTCAGGACGTAGCTCGTGCCCCGTGTGACATAGGTGAGGGGAACACGCACGCCCTCAGCGGGACCGACTCGGTCGCCGGGTATGTCAGGAAGCCGCGGATAGGCCAGGGCGGAACCGTCCTCGCGATACCACCAGTACCCGCCGAGCGCGGCATCCTTCTCCAGACGCTCATCGAGCGTGGCCGCCCACGAGGGCCCGAAGGAATGCCCGGCATCGTAGCCGGACAAGTAGGTACGGCGGAGCGTCAGTGGCAGGACGCCAGGCAGATCGACATCTACCTGAGTGAGTCCCATCTGGCCGGTGGCCATGTCGATCGGATCGTTGCACCATGACTTGGCCTGCAGTTCTCGTCCCTGCCGGGACAAGTCCGCCGAGTCGGCCTTCAGCCCGTCGGACCTACGGCCATCCACCTGTGGGCGGCCTCCTCCGTGTGAGCCGTCGCCGTCCTTCCTGCCCCCGGTGATCGCGCCGATCCTGCTGCCGACGTCGTGGTCCGTGCCCTTGTGGATACGAGAGGTGGCCCGGGCCCGATCAGGGACGGTTTCCGTGATGTGGTGGGCGATCTTCTTCAGGGCTTTTTCGGAGCCCTTGATCGCGCCGTGCAGCACGCTGTCGAATGCCTGGGTGAACGGGTCGCGGCCCTTGCTGCGGCCGAACGCGCCCTTGACCCGACCCAGCGGATCGGACGCGGCGGTGTGCAACTCCGTGCCGCGCCGGGAGACCTTGCCCGCGCCGGCCTCGAACTCGGTGTGGTCGATACGCGTGACCTTGCCCTCGCCGCTGCCCGCGGAGTCTCCTGCCGAGGCGAGGTGCATCCCGCCCCCACCGTGTTTGCCGCCGCCGCTGCCGTCGCCGGACGGCATGCGGAAGGCGCCGTCGGCTAGGTCGAGCACCATGTCCTCGACCATCGCCTCCAGTTTGGCGTTGACCGGCTCGGTCAGCTTGGCGATCACCTCGTCGACGATCCGGTCCACGGCCTCATCGACGACCCGCTTCACCACCTGCCGCATCGCCTGGATCTCGGCCGCGCCGAGCACGGCGGACAGACCGCCCGTCACCCACGCCAGGCCGATGGACAGGCCCACCGCTCCGGCCATGACCGCCAGTTCGGCCTCGGCCTTCGTCTTCATCCAGAAGATGATCTCGGCGAGCGCATCGCACGCGTCCGCGAACAGCCGGGACAGCTCGGGGAGTTTCTCCAGATGGCTGGCCTTGACCTGGTTCCAATGCTTCTCGAACGCGTCGACCGCCCAGCCTTCCGAGGAGGACAGGATCCGGGAGACCGCCAGGTGCGCGTCGCCACCATGGCCCTCGAACTTGTCCGCGAACTCCCGCATGGCATCCGCCATTTCGCGGTATTCATCCTCATCGACGTTCGGGAAACGTATCCCGATGAAGTCGAGAACCTCGTCCAGCCAGCCCGGGATCGTGTAGCCCATTCCCGTTCCTCTCCCCGTTGATCCGCACGCGCGTGCAGCTGTCATGTTCACGCGTTGCGTGAGCAACCATAGGTGAGGGGTGTGACGCAAGGGCAAGTGTGACCAGGCGCCATGCCCTCTCTGTCCGGTCACCGGCCACCGGCGCGGGCCGAGGTCGGAGCGACGCAGGTCACTGACCCACGCGGTGGAGTTGTTCGCTGTTCTGGTCAGACGGCCCTGCCGGCGGTCCTGGCTTGTTCCCCGCCGGGGAGGTCGTCGAGTGTCGGCGTGGACCGGGCCCCAGGTGTAGGTGCCGTGGTGGGTGCGGCAGACGTGCCGGCAGATTCCGGCGGAGGGGCAGGTGTTGTAGGTGGTTCTGTCGGGGAAGCGGGCCGCCCAGGCGGGAAGGGGCCAGTTCCATGTGAGTGCCCCGTCGGGTGGGGCGGCATGAAAGTCCTCAGTGGCAGGGTGTCTTTCGGGGCGGTCCAGGGCTCCGAGGGAGCCGGTCACCTGTCGGGTGACGCCGGCGAGCGGCAGCATGGAAGGCATCGCCGGTATGGCGGAAAACCTGCCTGGACAACGGGGCGGGGCTGTGCCTCGAATTGCCGAGGAGAGAGGGGAGCGGGATGGCCGCGAACGTGAGAACGCAGCCATCTTTCTGGGTGGCGCCCCCGGCAGGGGCCACAAAACATGGCTGGTCGTGTGTGCGGCGCCGATCTGCGTATCTGTGCCACGGTGGCGGTTGAGGGGCGGTTCCGGCTAGTGCCGTTCCCGCCGGGGGCGGTCTCGACGGTTGCCGTACCTGCGGGTATGACGAAGAAGGGTACTGCTCCGAGCTGATGCTTTCCTCGTGTTCGGCCGACACGGCGGATAACCCGGACACAGGCGAGATGTTGGTGTTCATGACCGTTGAGGAGAACGTGCGGTCACCACCGTCACCGAAGCCCGGTAGGCGGGGACCTCCGCCGTCCGTACATGTCTGGTACGTAGTCGTCGACGGGCTGGAGGGCGAGGAACTGGCACAGCGCCAGTTGAACGCGATCCGCGGCGCCTTGAAGTTCCTCGCGGATCAGGAACAAGCCGTCGGCCGTCCCCAAGACGACGAAGGGTGACGATGCGGCGATCGTAGCGTTCAGCGCCTGGCGGAATCCGCACGACCGAGGGTGGCCGACAGGGCAGGGACCACAGATCCTTGCCGTCCCGTGTCCCCGGTTGCGTGGGGACACGGGAGCTCGTTCTCTCAGCCGAGCTGGGTGAGGGTCGGGTTGCCGCCGGGAGCTGCCGCGTCGGCCGGGGGCAGGGCTGTGGCGTAGAGGCGGACGTCGCTGAGGCGGCCGTTCGCGTATTCGCCGTATGTGCCCAGGTAGAGGCGGCGGCCGAACTGGAGGGGGCCGGCGGCGTTCCAGGCCGTGCCGGTGTAGGTCTTGGTGGCGGACAGGTGGCCGTTGACGTAGAGGAGCAGCTGGCCGGCGTCGGCGTCGTAGACACCGACGAGGTGGGTCCATTTGCCCGCCACCGCCTTGGCGCCGTACGCGGCGGTGAACGCCGGGCCGGTGGTGTCGTCGTCGTGGCGGCCGAAGGCCCAGACGCCGGTGCCGGAGGAGTAGTACAGCTGGAAGCCGTTGGCCGCGCCGACGGACGGGTCGTCGGACTGGGAGACGAAGGTCGAGTTGGCACCCGAGAGGGAGTTCAGCCTGACCCAGGCCGAGACGGTGAAGCCGGCGCTGGTGTCGACCCCGGGGCCTGCTGTGGCGGCGTAGGCGGTGCTGCCGTTCAGGTTCAGGGCCGGGCCGCGGTCGGCGTCCGTGATCCAGGAGGCTCCGCCGGTCAGGGTGGCGGGCACGCCTCCGGTCGGGTCGGACGCGGTGGTTCCGCTGCCGTCGGCCAGGTTCCAGCGGTGGGCCGCCGTGTCCGTCACTGTGCCCAGCGAGACCGGGTCCGCGAAGCCGGCGGTCGTACCCGTCGGGGTGGCCCCCGGGTACTCGGTCAGCTGGCCGGCGGCGTCCGTGGCGTACAGGTCGGGCTTGCCGTCGGGGCCGCCGGCGGCGCTGTTGACGTCGCCGGGGGACGCCACGGTCGGGTAGTCGTGCCCCCGCAGGACCACGGACAGGGCCGTGGCGGGGTGTGCGTTCCAGCCCGTGGCGGCGCTGCTCGTCCAGTTCTGGGCGGCGGAGTTGTTGCAGGTGTAGAGGCGGACCTGGGTGCCGCCCGCCGTGCTCGCGCCCGGGTTGTCCACGCATTTGCCGGACCGGGGGTTGACCAGGCTGCCGGAGGTGCCGGTGGTCCACTTCTGGGAACCGCTGCCGTTGCACTTGTAGAGCTGGAGCAGGGTGCCGTTGTCGGTGCCTCCGTCGGTGGCGTCGAGGCACTTGCCGAGGACGCGCAGGGAGCCGTCGTCGTGCAGGACCCACTGCTGGGCCGCGCTGCTGTTGCACGTATAGATCTGGATCCTGGTGTGGTCGGCGGTGTGGGAGCCCGCGTCGTCCAGGCAGAGCGTGCCGCCGGAGGCGGTTTTCACGGCGGAGGTCAGCGCGGTGCGGACCGGGGCGTGCAGCAGTTTGGGCAGGGTGGTGGAGGCGTCGATGTCGATGGGGAAGGTGTAGACGGTGCCGGACGTGTCGTCGCGGGCCCACAGGGTGGGGGTGCCGCCGGTGACCTTGCCGTTTCCGTTGTCGTCCACGGTGAACGTGCCGCCGACGCGGCCGGGCGCGACCAGGGTCAGGCCGGACCAGTTGCCGTCGCCCAGCAGCCGCGGGTGGCCCAGGTGGTTGACGCCGTAGGTCTGGTAGAGCCAGAGCTTGTTGTTCTCCACCGTGATGACCGCGGGGTGGTCGGCGTTGCCGTACACGTCTCCGTCGACGACCAGTTGGGAGATGTTCCAGGGCTTGGACGGGTCGTAGCCCGCGTTCGCGCAGCGGTCGGCGGGTACGGCGTCGGTGGCCTCGCAGTTGTCCTTGGTGATGACGTCGTAGCGGCGGCCGACGAAGCCCGGATAGGTGGACCAGGGTGCGTGCGGGAAGGTGCCGTCGTCCTTGGGGTCGAGGTCGTTCTTCACCACGTACAGCTGCTGTGTCTTGCGGTTGTAGGCGAGCAGGTCGTCGTGGGTGTCGCCGTGCAGGTTGCCGCGGTGGGCGATCAGGTAGTCGCTCCAGGTGCCGGTGGGTGCGCCGGCGGCCGTCGAGGCGATCACCGGGCCCTTGACGGCGGGCGGTGTGCCGTCGACCGGGCCGGTCTGCGCGGGTGCGGGGGCCTGCGCGGGGTCGCTGTCGCCGGGGATCAGCTCCAGGTCACCGGTGCTGGTGGTGGCGAGCAGGTCGGGGCTGCCGTCGCCGGTGATGTCGCCGGGGGCGATCTTCGTCCGGGGGTTCCAGGGGGCGGTGAAGGTGTAACTCGCCGGGTTCTGGGAGAGGTTGCCGGCCCGGTCGACCGCGCCGACGTACAGGGTGTGCACGCCCCAGTCGGTGACCGGGACGGTGACCGTGCCGGAGGCGGTGGCGCCGCTGGTGGACGTCACCTTGACGGCGTGGCCGGTGGTGGCGGTGGGCTGGCTGTCGAGCTGCCACAGGAAGTGGTCGATGCCGCTGGCCTTGCAGCCGGCCGGGTCGCAGGTGTCGGCCGGGGTGTTGTCGGCGGCGGAGACGGCGAAGTCGGCGGTGACGCCACTGCCCGCGTAGGTGTCGCCGGCGCCGCTGCCGACCGGCGGGAAGTGCGGGTTGTCGGCGACCGTCGGGGTCTGCGGCGGGGTGAAGTCGGTGTCGAACCAGCAGTGGTCGCTGATCGCCGACTTCAGCTTGATGGAGGAGTTGTCCTGGGCGTAGACGTCCCAGCCGTACTCGTGGCCGTCCTTGAGGGTGAAGCCGATCGGTGCGTCGGCGTCCTGGCCGGAGGCGACCATGCCGCTGTCCGGTGTGCCCTTGTCCACGGGGTTTCCGGCGGAGTCCAGGTCGGTGCGGTCCCAGACGTGGTAGTGGGCCTCGGCGTGCTCACCGGAGATGTGGGTCGTGACGGTGGAGTGCAGCTGGATGTTGCTGCCCGCGTCGCTGTAGGTCGTCGCGCCGATCCAGCCGGTCGCCGTGCTGCCGGTGACGCAGTCGCCGTCCGCGCCCAGCGGCTTGGGCGTGGTGCGCGGTCTGGTGGGGACGTCCGGCGGGATGTCGAAGTTCGTCGTGAGCGTGAGGACCTGCGACATGCGCAGGTAGTCGAGGTTGGAGCTGCTCTTGGACTCGTTGCCGAACAGGCCGATGGTCCAGGTGCCCTTGTTGCCCTTGGCGATCTTCTGGATCTGGTCGTCGACGCGGAAGGAGGCGGTGCTGTTGGAGCAGTTGCTGTTGCCGTTGGCTCCGCTGGGGACGGTGGTCCTCACGGCCGGGTAGCCGTTGTCGTCGAGGGTGTCGGGCTGGTGGTTCCAGTCGGTGTTCTCGTTGATGGCGCCGGTGGTGTGCAGGGTGATCGGCTGGTCGTGGGAGCAGTCGACGCTGGCCGCGAAGGTGGTGCTGACCTTGACCTCGGCCTTGATGACGGTCATGGACGGGTCCAGGCCGGCCGTGTTGACCGCGTAGTACGACCGCTCCAGGCCGGACCCGCAGGCGCCGCCCCACTGCTGGTAGCCGACGCCCTCGCCGTTGGTCTGCGGCTTGTTGTACTGCGGTGCGTCGGAGCAGGCCGAACTGGAGTACACCTCGTCGAAGGCGCCGGACTTGCTGGTCACCGGGTTCTCGAACGGGTCGATGTAGACGGGGTAGTGCGTGTCGGGGTCGTCGAGCACCGAGGTGTCCGGGGCCAGGGTGAGGCCGTCCGCGGTGGTGGTCATCGGCACCTGGCCGACCTGTGCGCCAGGCCCGGGGCCGGCCGCGGAGGAGCTGGGGACGGGCGCCGGCTCGGCGGCGCGTGCTCGGACGAAGGCCGCGGGATTGACGGCCGCCGCGGTGTTCGCCGTGGCCGGCGTCGTTGTCGTGGTCGGCGTGGCTGTCGGCGCCGTCGTGCTGGAGTCCCACATCAGCGGTGGCGGGCTGGTGTACGACACCGAGCCGTCCGGCGCCTTCGCCGTCATACCGCCCGCCGAAGTGGCCGCGATATCAAGGCCGTTGGTGTCCGTCGCCACCGCCAGCCTGCGCACACGAGGGTCGGCCGCGGCTCTGGCGTCGTGCACGACCAGCACATCGCTGAAGCCGCCCTGGTCCGTCACCGACACCGACAGGTCGACCCCGGGCAGCACCGACGGGTACAGCGCCGTGGCCCCGCTGACCTGCGGCGCGGGCAGCGTGAACGGCATGGTCAGGCTCATGCTGTGCCCGGCCGGATCGGTGAGTGTGGCCAGCGGGCCGCTGCCGCCGCCGGACAGGCGTACGCCGCTGGGCGTGGCCCTGGGGGAGTAGCCGCCGTCGGAGTTGCCGGTGAGCGTGGCGTCGACCGGCACCCACGCGCCGTCCTGCCGCACCCGCGCCGGCAGGACGGACGAGGTCGTGGTGAAGGAGCCGTCCGGCTCGGCGGTCACCGTGTCGGTCTCGCTGGTCAGGGCGTCGACCGGTACGGACGTGCCGTCGGCGACCGCTCGTGCCTGTGCGGCGAGCAACGGGTCGGAGGTATCGGCGGGATCGCCGGCGGCGACCGCACCGGCCGGGACGGCGAGCGCGCTCAGCAGCACGGCGGCCACCGGGAGCAGCGCGAGTCTGCGGGTGGATGACGGCAGCACGGAACAACCCCTTTGCGCGACGGACAAGGCAGACGCGAGATCTGCGACCATCCGTGCCCGTGATGCTCGCTCCCCCGGGCACAAAACGTACACAGGAAAAGACAAAAGCAGTCACAGGATTGTCATGCCATTGGCAAAGAGTATTGAGGTTTGCCCCAGGTCGTTCCTAGCCTCCCAACCTGGATCACGCCGACCACGTGACCTTTCAGTCAACGGACCGCCAAATGCGGTCCATACGGGGGTATTTCTCACATGGGTGTGCGAAGAACGCTGACGCTGGTCTCCGCGCTGCTGGCGACGATGGCGCTGCTGGTGACGGGCGCTGTCGCGCAGAACCGCGTCGGGCCGTACGTCTTCCACGGCGACTTCTGGAAGCCGAAGCCGCTGCCGGCGACGTCGGCCGTGGGAGGCCACGAGCTGGGCCGTCCGAAGACGGTCCGCCCCCGTGGTTTCCGTCCGCTGACCCGCTACAAGGAGGCGGCCGAGCCCGCCTGGCCGCACGCCGGTTCACGGACGGTGGCCCTGGGCCGCAAGCCGGTGAAGGCGGGTTCGCTGCCGGTGTGGCTGACGTCGGCGGGCAAGGCCTCCTCCACCCCCGTCCGCGTCCAACTCGCCTCCCGCACCCAGGCGTTGCGGGCGGGTGCCGACACCGGGCTGCTGGTCGGGCTCGGTCGCACCAAGTCCCCTGCCGCCAAGGTCGGCGTGGTCGTCGACTACTCCTCCGTCGCCAAGGCCTTCGGCGGCGGCTACGGCTCCCGCCTCACCCTCACCCGCCTTCCGGCCTGCGCCCTGACGACGCCCGAGCGCGCCGACTGCCGTACCCGCACCCCCCTGAAGTCCGTCAACCGGGCCACCGCGAATCAGCTCACCGCGACCACCACCGCGGACTCGGCGATCGCCGTCACCTCCGGCAGCCGGGGTTCGCAGGGCGACTACTCGGCCACCTCGCTGACGCCGGAGGGGAGTTGGCAGGCCACGGGCACCGGCGCGTACACCTACTCCTACCCGATCGACATGCCGGCCGGCGTCGGGGACACCGGCCCCTCGGTCGCCCTGTCGTACGACTCGCAGTCCGTGGACGGCGAGACCTCGGCCCGCAACTCGCAGGCCTCGTGGATCGGTGACGGCTGGAGCTACCAGCCCGGCTTCGTCGAGCGGCAGTACCGCTCCTGCGGCTCCCTCCTCGACTCCGGCGGCAAGAAGCTCCTCAAGGGCTCGGGCGACGAGTGCTGGAGCGGGGGGAACGCCACCGTCTCCTTCGGCTCGCACTCCGGTGTTCTCGTCCCGACCGCGAACTCCGGAGTCCCGGGCGAGATCCGCGAGTTCAGGCTCCAGGGCGACGACGGCACCGTCGTCCAGGAACTGTCCGGCGCTGTCAACGGACTGCACGACGGCACCTACTTCCGCGTCCTGACCACGGACGGCACCGCCGCCTACTTCGGCGCCGACCACGCGCCGAACGCCCCGGGCACCAAGGGCTCGGCCTCCGGTGGCTTCGACGACTCCACGCACGCCGCGTGGGGCCTGCCGGTGCTGCACCCCCGCTCCTCCGACCCCTGCCACAGCGACACCGACGGCAAGAAGTCCCGCTGCGACAAGCCCGAGGGCTGGCGCTGGAACCTCGACTTCGTCGTCTCGCCCAGCGGCTTCGTGCAGCGCTACGACTACGCGGCCGAGACCGGCTGGTACGACCTCGGCGGCGGCCAGGCGGCGGCCACCGACGACAAGGACGACACCGGCACCCTCACCTCCTACACCCGCGGCGGCACCCTCACCTCCATCTCGTACGGCTACACCCTGGACGACGAGCAGACCGGCCGCACCCCCTCCGCGCAGGTGGCCTTCACCTCCAGGCAGCGCTGCCAGACGACGTCCTCCTTCACCGACTGCTCGGCGGGCAACCTCGACGACAACACGGCCCCGCACTGGCCGGACGTCCCCTGGGACCTGCACTGCGATGCGACCGACAAGACCAAGCTGCCCGACGGCGCCACCAAGGTGCCCACGGACGTGTGCATCGTGTCGTCGCCGACCTTCTGGTCCACGACCCGCCTGGACGCCATCACCACCGAGGTCCACGTCAAGGACGGCGCCACCGACAAGCTCGTCCCGGTCGACTCCTACACCCTCGGGCAGGTCTACTCCGACGCGGGCGGCACGGTCGACCCCGTCACCGGCACCACCGTCGACCCCAAGGACGCGGGCTCGCTCCAAGCCGTGATGTGGCTCCAGTCCATCCGCCACACCGGCCAGGACACCTACGGCAACGGCAACAAGGACATCGCCCTCAACCAGGTCTCCTTCACCGGCACCGAGATCGACAACCGGGTCGACGACGACTCCCCGTCCGCACCCCCGCTGTACCGGCCGCGCATCTCCAACGTCCAGACCGAGACCGGTGAGTCGATCACCGTCGAGTACAACCAGAACCCGTGCGCGGGCAAACCGCTCGACATCAAGTCGGCCGACTCCAACACCGACTCCTGCTATCCCGTGTACTGGACGGTGCCCGGCGCCTCCAAGCCGATCGCCGACTGGTTCAACAAGACGACCGTCCACAGCGTCACCGTCGCCGACCTGACCATCGCAGCCCAGTACAACCCGAACTCCTCGAAGATCCCCGCGGGTTCCGAGGCACACGTCTCCACCTACGCCTACTCCGGCGCCGCCTGGCACCGCGACGACTCCGACCAGACGGACGACCAGTACCGCACCTGGGACCAGTTCCGGGGCTTCCGCAACGTCACCGTGCGCACCGGCAAGGCGCCCGAGCCGGTCACCCAGCAGACGACCACCTATCTCCAGGGCATGGACGGCGACTACAAGGCCGACGGCTCCCGCCGCTCGGTCAGCGTGGACGCCACGGCCGGCGGCAAGACCGTCGAGAAGGTCACCGACGACGACCGACTCGCCGGAACGGCACTCCAGTCGGACACCTACACCGCCTCCGGCGGCACGGTGGACGCCACCACCGTCAACGGCCCCTTCGACTTCACCACCACCGCGCACGCCGACCGCACCTCATGGACGGCCTGGACCCAGGAGGACCACCCCGGCGAGACCAAGCCGGACAAGGCCACCCTCCCCGACCTCACCGCCCACCGGATCAAGTCCACCCAGACGCACGGCTACTCCCTCCTCGCGGACGGCAGTTGGCGGCACACCCGCACCGACACGGCGTACGACGACCAGGGCCGGGTGCAGTCGGTGGACGCGCACGGCGACGTCTCCGTGGCCGCACAGGAGAAGTGCACCACGACCGGCTACGCCGCACCGGCCGCCGACACCATGCTGCTCGGCTACCCGGACCGCATCACCACGGTCTCCGGTCCCTGCGGCACCAAGCCGGGCACCGACACCCTGCTCTCCGACAAGAAGATCTACTACGACGGAGACGGCTCGGTCACCGATCTCGGCTCCTACGGCACGATCGGCGTCCCGCGCGTCACCGGCACCCAGATCGCCACCGGCTTCGCCGCCGACGGCACCGAGAACTGGCGCACCACCAGCGGCATCTCCTACGACGGCGCGGGCCGCGTCACCGACGCCCTCGACACCACGGGCAAGGGCACCCACACCGACTACCTGCCCCAGTGGAGCAGCACGGGCGGCAACACCAACCCGACCAGCATCGTCTCCACCAACCAGAAGCAGTGGAAGGTCACCTCCACCCTCGACCGACTGCGCGGCCTGCCGCTGGAGAACACCGACGCCAACAACCGCGTCACCGACATCACCTACGACGCCCTCGGCCGCCGCACCGCCGTGTGGCTGCCCGGACGCGACAAGGCGACGCAGAGCGCGGACACGACGTTCGCGTACTCCCTCAACCCCGGCGCGGTGCCCGCCCCCGGCGGCACCATCACGCAGCCGGGCGACCCGACGTCCGTCACCACGCGCACCCTGCGCGAGGACGGCACCTACGCGACGTCGGTCAGCATCTACGACGGGATGCTCCAGCCCCGCCAGGTCCAGACGACCGCCGACGGCGACTCCGACTCCGGGCGGATCATCTCCGACACGTTCTACGACTCCCACGGCTGGCCGAGCGCCTCCTACGCCCCCTACTCCGAGCCGGGCCACTCCCCGTCGGCCACCCTGTACGCGGCCAACGAGAACGAGATCCCGGCGGAGACCACGACCGCGTACGACGGCCAGGGCCGCGCCACCGGGAGCACCCTGTGGCATCAGGCGGTCAAGCAGTGGAGCACCGCCACCGCCTACCCCGGCGCCGACGAGACCGACACCACTCCGCCGGCCGGCGGCCCCTCCACCGCGAGCTTCACCAACGCCCTGGGCCAGACGGTGAAGTCGGTGGTGAAGAACACCGGCGCCACCGTCACCCTCAAGGGCGGCAGCGTCATCCCCTCCGGCACCTCACTGACGTCCAGCAGCGTGCGCCTGACGATGCAGGCCGACGGCAATCTGGTCCTGACCGCGCTCGCCAGCGGCAAGAGCGTCTGGTCCAGCGGCACGGCCGGAAACCCGGGCGCCTACGCCGAGTTCGGCACCGACGGCAACCTCACCGTCCGCACCGCCTCCGGCACCTCCAAGTGGAGCACCGGCCTCACCGCGACCACCGGCGCCACCCTCCAGATCCGCAACGACTCCACCCTCGCCGTGACCGGCGGCGACGGCGGCACGGTGCTGTGGAAGCAGGGCACCGCGGGCGCGGCCCCGGCAGCCGACGCCACCACCCGCTACACCTACACCCCGGCAGGGCAGCCCGACTTGGTCAGCGACAGCGCGGGCAACACCTGGTCGTACAAGTACGACCTGCTCGGCGAGAAGACCTCCCAGACCGACCCCGACACGGGCACGACGTCCTTCGACAAGTACGACGTGCTCGGCAACCTGCTCCAGACCACCGACCCGCGCGGCCGGACGCTGTCGTACACCTACGACTGGGACAACCGCGTCACCGCCGAGTACGCCGCCCCCTGGTCCGCCACCCCCGACCCGGCCAGACAGCTCACCTCACGGGCGTACGACACCCTCGCCAAGGGCTACCCGACGTCCTCGACCCGCTATGTCGGCGGCACCGGCGGCAGCGCGTACACCGAGGCGGTCACCGGCTACAACACGGCCTACCAGCCGCTCGGTTCGACCCTGACGATCCCCGCCGCCGACGGCTTCCCGGGCACGCCCGGCAAGGACAGCGGCACGACCACCTACACCCTGACCTCCACCTACACCCCCAACGTCGGCCTGCTGGCGACGACCCAGTACCGGGCCGACGGCGGCCTGCCGGCCGAGCGCATCGGCTTCGGCTACACGGTGCAGGGCGCACTGGACGGCTTCGGCGGGGACATCAGCCCCTCCAACACACCTTCCTACCTGGACGGCACGGTCCACGACCCCTTCGGCCGGGTCCTCCAGGCCAACTACGGCCCCGTCGGCAAGGAACTGGCGACCTTCGCCCAGTACGACGCGACGACCGGCCGCACCACACAGACCAGCAGCATGACGCAGACGTCGGCCACGGCCCTGGACGTCGTCAACTACCGCTACAACCAGGCCGGCGAACTCACCGCCGCCGACGACCTGCAGAACAACACCACCCACGACACCCAGTGCTTCACCTACGACTCCTTCCAGCGGCTGACCGCCGCCTGGACGGACACCGCCGGCATCACCGGCACCGGCAGCGCTCCGGTGGGAGCGGTCGGCGGCTGCGCCACGGCCTCCGTACAGACCAGCGCGGCGCCGGTGAAGACGAAGACGGTGGGCGGACCCGCCCCGTACTGGCAGTCGTACACCTACGACCTGCTCGGCGACCGCACCGGGATGGTCGACCACGACACGACCGGCAACGCGGCGGCCGACACCACCCAGTCGACGTCGTACCCGGGCGCGGACGGCACAGCGCTCGCCACCCACCCCAACCAGGCGGGCGCCACGACGACCAGCAACCCGGGCACGGGCACGGCGACACAGACCCCGTCGTACACGGACACGGCCGGCAAGAACGCCGGCAACACCGTCAGCCGGGCCACCAAGACGACGGGCCCGCTCACCACCGGCTTCGCCCTCACCGGCGGCGGCAAGCTGTGCGTCGAGGAGACCGGGTCGGGCGCCAAGGCCGAGATCAACACCTGCAACTCGTCCTCCGCCGCCCAGAAGTGGACGATCGACACCGACGGCACGGTGAAGGCGGCCGGGCTGTGCCTGGACACCGCGGGCAACGCGACGGTCTCCGGCACCGGCGTCGTCGCGGAGACCTGCTCCTCGGACGCCACCCAGAAGTGGCGGACGACGTCGACCGGCACGCTCGTCAACGCGGCCAAGAGCACCCTGTGCCTGACCGACCCGAGCGCCAGCGCGACCAAGGGCACCCAGCTGACAGCCACCACCTGCGGCGGCAAGGGCCAGACGTGGTCGACGACCACGACCGGGGCACTGCCGGCGGGCCAGACGCAGACGTTCACCTACGACGACGAGGGCCGCACGGCGACGGTCTCCACGCCGTCCGGCACGACGGCCCGCACCAGCAAGTACCTGTACGACGCCGACGGCAACCTGCTGGAGCAGACGGCGTCGACGGGCGGCACCGACAAGACCCGCGTCCTCTATCTCTTCGGCGGCGCCGAGCAGTTGACGCTGGACGTCGCCGCGAAGACCTGCACGGGTCTGCGGTACTACGCGGGCCCGGACGGCACGCGGGTCACCCGCACCAGCTCGGGCTCCGTCACCTACCAAGTGGCCACGTCCCAGGGCACGGCGACGACCGCCGTCGACGCCTCCACCCTGGCCGTCACCCGCCGGTACTACGACCCGTACGGCAACCCGCGCGGCACGTCGCCGACGTCGTGGGTGTCGGCGGACGAGAACCACGGGTACCTGGGCAAGCCGACCGACTCGGTGAGCGGGCTGGATCTGCTGGGGGCGCGGAACTACGACCCGACGCTGGGGCGGTTCCTGACGGCCGACCCGGTGTTCCAGGCGGGCGACCCCAACCAGATGGGCGGGTACACGTACGCGGCGGACAACCCGGCCAGCAGCTCCGACCCGACGGGATACGACGACTGGTACAACGACCCGTCGATGAACAAGTGCGTCGTCGACTGCGGCTCCTCCACGTCTTCCCCGTCACCGGCGCCCGCACCCACCGGTACTTCCAGCGGTGGCGGCGGTGGTGGTGGCGGTGGCGGAGGAGGGGGCTGCCACGGCTTCTGGGGCTGTGCCGGGCACTACGTGGAGAAGGCCGCCCCCTATGTCGCCGCCGGCGCCGTGATCACGGTCGTCGTGATCGGAGCGACCGGCTGCACGGTCGAATCCGGCGGTCTGCTCGGTGCTGCGTGCATCGAAGGCGGTACGGCCGCCGCGGTCGCCGCCTGCGGCGCCCTCGTGGGCGACTGCGGCCCCGGTCCCGGCGGCGAACCCCTCAGCGAGGACACGGCCGAGGACACGCCCCGCACGGGCGAGGCGAACGCCGCAGCCAAGGCGGGCGCCGCTCCCGAGGCGATCAACGAGGCGGCGGCCGACGCGCGTGACCTGGTCGCGGCGAAGCGGGCGAATGCGCAGGCGCGGGCGGAGGAGGCGGACGCCGGGGCGGCCAAGGCCAGTGAGCCGACGACCGGGGCGTCGGGCACCAAGCCGGTGAGCGCCGACCGGGACGCGGTCGACGAGTCACTGCGGACCGCCGTTCATAAGAAATACAAGGAGATCACGACGCAGGGCAGTGACCACTACCAGACCAACAGAGAGCGGGGACCTGTACTCACCGGCGCCATGGACAGCGTGACGGGTGAGATCACTTACGGTCAGAACACCGGAATTCCCAGCCCCCTGCACCCCATCCTCCAAGACCGCATCGACAACTTCGAGGGCGAGGGCGCGGACTTCAAGGGAGTGCCCGGGAGCCACTCCGAGATAAATGCCCTGAACGAAGGAATGCTGGCTCGTCCCGGCGCCACCCTCGAAGAGTTCACTGTCTACAATGTGCGGCTCAAGGGCGTTCAGAAGGGGCAGCGCATCATCCGGTGTGACAACTGCCAGCAGATTACGGACGGGGTGCGGGAAATTGAATGAGGTTCCTGACGACGACCTCGATTTCGACGAGGATCTGATCTATACGTACCGGGGTGAGCTGTTCACAGGGATCGGATACGAGGAGTCGGACGGTCGGCGGATCTCTGAGATTCATTATGTGAACGGCAGGCAGGAGGGCGTCTCCCGCGATTGGCATGCGGACGGGAGCCTTTGCGAGGAGACCGCCTACCGTCAGAACGTCTTGCACGGGAGGCGTGTCCGCTACGACACCGAGGGGCATGTGCTGCTAGAGGAGGAGTACGAGTACGGAATTCTGCTGTCCAAGGTCGAGCGCGACGTCGAAGGGGGAGTAATCGGTGTCTTCGAGTTGAAGCCCGGAGATCCGCTGTGGAAGACCCTGGCAGAATTCCGGGAACGCTTCAAATGGTGATCCTGTGACCTTGAAAGCGTTGGTGTTTTTCGGCTCCGGAACTCGGCGACCCTGCCTCCGTGTTCGACGCCCGAAGCTCCGCGGTCAAGGATGACCGACGTGGAGATCGGCCAGCACGGCTGGTCGGCGCTTGAGCGGCGGATGTGGGAAGTCGGCCGCGCATCTCGCCTCGGTGCTGATGGCGGCGTTCACGGGCGAACTCTCCCTGGAGTCGAGGTTCGTGTGCCTGGATCTGCTCGGCGGGCTGGTGTTCAACGACGGTGAGTACTCGGAGAAGAGGTGCCAGGAAATCGCCAGGCAGGGGCTGTGGCTGCTGTACCGGGATCTGTGGTCGGTGCTCTGCCTGGCATTGTCGCCCATGCCTTCTACGTGCTGACGGCGATCGAGACGGACGAGTCCAGGCTCCGCGCGTACCGGGACTCGGGCTGGGCCAAACTGCCTGACTATCTACTCGATTGACGATTCGGACGTTGATGGGTCTCGCGCGTGCGGAGTTGGGGTGGCGCGACTGGGATGCGATCCGGTGCGGGTGCGGACGAGCCGCCGGGCATCTGATCGCCACCCTGGAGACGATCCTCGCCGGGGGCGCCTCCGGTGCCGTGCGGAGTCTGGACGATCACGTACTCATCCAGTCCGTTCTGATGCCTCCGGCGCCGGCTGTCTGCGCGGTTGTCATGGCGCATCTGGCGGATGGCGTGGCGGCAGCGCAGGAGCAGGAGATCCTGTGGCTGCTGCTGGCTCTGATCGGGGGTGAGGTGAACGGTGACTCAGTCGAGGCCAGTCTTCAGATGCGCTGCGTGGAGACGGTCCGCGACGGGTTGTGGCTGGTCTACCGGGCGTATCTCGACGCCGGCGGTCCCGTGGCCAAGGGATACGCCGATGATGTGCTGGACATCGTGGAGTGGGATCCGGTGCGGCTGGAGCACTACCGGGCCCGGTGAAGGAGCCGGACATGGGATTGATCGATGCGGAGATCGGTCGCCCTGACCGGTCGGCACTCGAATGCGGGGGCGGAAGCCGGCCGCGCACCTCGCCGACGAGGCTACGGCTTGCGTCCCGCGAAGGAGTGGGGAGCACCGTTGCCCGGGCACGTGCGCAGAGTTGAGCAGGGCAGAAGACGCCGCCACGGACCGGTCATGTCCTGGGTGCCCCACCCAGGACACACAGGCGAGGGCCCCGCTGGCAGGCAACATTGCCTGCTGATCTACGGCGATGCCCAGGTGGCGTTGATCATGGGTTGGCGCCCCCGGCAGGACTCGAACCTGCGGCCAAGCGCTTAGAAGGCGCCTGCTCTATCCACTGAGCTACGGGGGCCGGGTGGTCGGCGGTGTGCCGGGACCGGGGAAGGGTCTCGGGACGTGCCGGGACAAGGATAGGGCTCCGGGTTCCTTGTCCTGGTTGCTTCCCCTCCGTGGCTCGATGTGGAGGTTCGGTGAAGCGGTCCTGATAATCGCAGGCAGGTGCGAATCGTGCATCGCTTTTGGTGCCTCGGGCCCCGGGTGTTGTGCACTCGTTATGCCTGGCGCGTGGCCTTGTCCCGCTCGCCCCTTCCGTCCCTTGTGTCCAGTCGGCGCGCAGGCGCGCTTATATGCTTCAGAAATCCCCTAAAATTGGGCATTCTTCGCATGTGGTGACCTTGGACGTACGGCCTCAACTGCTCGACGCACTCTCCGCCCTGCGCGACCGTGTCGCCGCCGCACGCTTCCCGCTGCCCCTGGCGGGGGCGCCACGCGCGCGTGCCAACCGCGACGAACTCCTCGCCCAGCTCGACGACTACCTGGTGCCCCGGCTGAGAGCCCCCGAAGCCCCGCTCCTCGCGGTCGTCGGCGGCTCCACCGGCGCCGGCAAGTCCACCCTCGTCAACTCCCTCGTCGGGCACCGCGTCAGCGAGGCGGGGGTGCTGCGCCCGACCACCCGCACCCCCGTACTCGTCTGCCACCCGGAGGACCATCACTGGTTCAGCGGCATGCGCGTCCTGCCGGGCCTCACGCGCGCGTGGGTGCCCCACCAGGACCCCGCCGACGACCTCGTCCCCGGCGAGGACGGCCGCCACGTCCTGCGCGTCGAGACCACCGACACCCTCCCCGCAGGCCTCGCCCTCCTCGACGCCCCGGACATCGACTCCCTCGTCGCCGACAACCGCTCCCTCGCGGCCCAGCTCATCTGCGCCGCCGACGTCTGGATCATGGTCACGACCGCCGCCCGCTACGCCGACGCCGTCCCCTGGCACCTCCTGCGCACCGCCAAGGAGTACGACGCGACGCTGGTGACCGTCCTCGACCGCGTCCCCCACCAGGTCGTCTCCGAGGTCTCCCGCCAGTACGGCGCCCTCCTCGCCAAAGCCGGCCTCGGCGAGGTGCCCCGCTTCACCGTCCCGGAACTCCCCGAGTCGGCCTGGGGCGGCGGACTGCTGCCCGCCACCGCCGTCGCCCCCCTGCGCACCTGGCTCGTCCACCACGCGCAGGACCCCGGCGCCCGCCACCGCGCGATGAGGGGGAGCAGGGGCGCGGCGAGGTAGATGTTCGCGGCGGTGACGGCCGTGCAGAGGGCGATCAGCGGCAGCAGGAACCGCGCGTTGCGCGGGGGCGCCTC
>NZ_JBTYMC010000040.1:0-34733 GCF_054880855.1 Streptomyces sp. S6
GCGGCGGTCGTGCGGCGGCGGGACCGGCGGGCCGCGCGGGCGCGGATCTCGGCGCCGGATACGGGGGGCGGTGTCTCGTGAGCGGACGCCAACTCGTGGAGGGCGCGGGTGAGTTCATCCGACACGGCCGTTCTCCTTTCCGGCCGTACCGTGCGCTGTACCGCCGGCCGCGCTGTCGGCGGTCGCGTCCGCCGCGTTGTCGGGTGCCTTGCCGGCCGCCTCGTCCACCGTCTCGTCCACGGTCAGGTGCTGTGCCAACGCCGCGCGTCCCCGGGAGAGTCTGGCCTTGACGGTGCCCACGGGCGCACCCGTCTCGGAGGCTACCTGCTCGACGCTCAGGTCGCACAGGTGGTGCAGGACGATCGCCATCCGCTGGGCCGGGGGGATCCGGCGCAGCGCGGTGACCAGCGCGGCACGGTCGGGGTCGGGGCCCGGCGCGGACTCGGGCGGCGGGGTGCGGCGCACCAGCTCCAGCCAGCGTCGCGCCCGGCGCCAGCGGCTGACCGCGAGGCGGATCGCCACCGTCCGGATCCACGCCTCCGGCGCCTCGTCGGCGAGGAAGTCCTTACGGCGGTTCCAGGCGCGTACGAACGCCTCCTGGACGACGTCCTGCGCTTCGCCGTGGTCCCCGGTGAACGCCGTGAGCTGGCCGATCAGCCGGGGGAACGCGGTCGCGTAGAACGCGTCGAACTCGTCCTCGGTCATGCCTCCGCCGGAAGTCTGGAAAAGCCGTGCAACCTGACCGTCCTCGCCGTGCGTACAGGTCCCGTAGGTCGCGTACATCGAAACACAACCCAAGAGGAAGACGTCGCACACCAGTTCCCGGCTCCCTCTCCTCCCGCACCGAAGGACCACCCAAGTGCCGTACCCCCACGACGACTTCGCCGCGTACGTCCGGTCGAATCAAAAACGGCTGGTCACGACCGCGCTCCTGCTGTGCCTGGAGCGCGGCGGGGCCGTGGAGCTGGTGCGTGACACCCTGGTGAGAACGCACGCCCGCTGGCGGCGCATCCCCCGGGACGACGTCGACTTCTATGTCCGGCGGTTCCTCGTCAAGCGGTACCTGCGGCGCCGGTCCGGGGCGCGGCGGGGGGAGTTGGCGCGGTTGTCCGCGCGGCAGCGGGTCGTGCTCGTGCTGCTGTACCGGGAGGGGCTCGGGGAGGTCGAGACCGCGCAGGTGCTGGGGTGTTCGGTGGGTGCGGTCAGGGGGCGGGCTCAGCGGGGGCTCGCGGTGTGCGGGGGGCGGGAGCGGTTGCTCGAACTCTTCGCGGTCCTCGCCGAGGGGGCGGGGGGCGGGGATGGTTGTGGTGACGTGCCGTTGGGTGAGGCGGATGTCGTGCGGCGGGGGCGGGAGTTGCGGCGTCGGCGGATCGGGGTGGGGGTGGCCGGGGGTGTGCTGTTGCTCGCGGCGCCGGGGGTGTTCGTGGCGGAACAGGTCGGGATCCCGGGGATCAGCGGGGCCGCTGCTCCGGACCGGGCGGGGGCTCGGGTGGGTGAGGTCGTGCCGGGGCCGATCCGGGTGGTGGCGCCCGGTGAACGGGTCGAGCCTGTAACAGGGTTGAAGGTGTGGCTGACCTCCGGCGGTGAGCACTGGTCGACGCCGGTGGCCGCCGTCCCCGCCGCTGGGGAGAGTGCGCAGAAGCGGGGCGGGGTCTCGGCACGGGTTCAACTGCTGGACGACGAACGGTACTTCGTGGCCGGGCGGTACGAGGGGCTGTCCGCTGATCCGCGCCGGGTCGAGGTGCGGGTGGGCGGGGAGGTTCTCGTCGGGTCGGTGCTCACGCTGGCGGGGGGTCCGGGGTGGGGGGTCTGGTATCTCCCGAAGCCTTTCGGGATGGGGGAGTTGAAGGAGGCGATCGGGGAGAAGGGGGTTGTGGTGACGGTGTACGACGCGGGTGGGCGGGCTGTCGCGCGGTTCGGTGGGGGTGAGTGAAGTGGCCGGTGCCGTCGAGGGAGATGCCGTGCGGGGAGGGGGACGCCGAACCCGGCGCTCCCAGCGTCTCCGTATCCCGTTGCGCCGTCGGCTCCGCCGTACCCGGGGGCGTTGGCTGCGCCGACTCCTCGTCGTCGTAGGGGTGTTGATCGTGGTGGTGTGTGTGGCGGCCGTCGTCGCCTACCGGATGACGGAGATCCCCGAGCCGCATCCCGACACCGTCACGCAGAGCACTGTCTTCACCGACGGCCGGGGTGCCTATCTGGGGCGGCGTGGTCCCGTCGACCGGCAGGAGGTGCCGCTCTCGGCCGTCCCGCGCTATGTGCAGGACGCGGTGATCGCCGCCGAGAACCGCTCTTTCCGTACGGACAAGGGGGTTTCACCGAAAGCGGTCGCCCGCGCGGTGCTGGCGTCGGTGACCGGGGGTGAGCGGCAGGGCGGGTCCACCATCACCCAGCAGTACGTGAAGAACGCCCTGTTGACCCCGGAGCAGTCCATGTCCCGGAAACTGCGGGAGGCGTTGATCGCGATCAAGCTGGACCGTACGCGGTCCAAGGACGAGATCCTCGCGGGCTATCTCAACACCGTTTACTTCGGCCGGGGTTCGGCCGGCATCGAGGCCGCCTCGCGGAACTACTTCGGCGTCGGCACGCGCGCCCTCACCGTCTCGCAGGGCGCCGCGCTCGCCGCGATCGTCAACATCCCCTCGTACTACGAGAAGGCGGGCTCCGATCCCCAGGTCACCGCGAAGCTCCAGGACCGGTGGGAGTGGGTGCTCGACGCGATGGAGGCGGGCGGGTCGATCACGGCCGCGCAGCGACAGGGGGCCGTCTTCCCCGCGTTCCGGTTCTATCCGCCGGGGACGACCGAGGGGCAGCGTCAGTACATGATCGATGTGGCCGCGAAGGAGGCCGCGCATGAACTCGGCATCTCCGGCGACGAGTTGGCGCGGGGCGGCTACACCGTGCGGACCACCTTCGACCTCGCCCTCCAGGACGCCGCGACCGAGTCGGTGAAGTCCCTCAAGGGGCGTGCGGGAACCCGGCTGCACACCGCCGTCGTCGCCGTCCGTCCCAGGGACGGCGCGGTGCGGCTCCTGTACGGCGGTGCGGACTACGCCCGGCAGCCGTTCAACGACGCGGTCGACGGCGCCGTCGAGGCGGGCACGGCGCTGGAGCCGTTCGCCCAGGTCCGACTGGCAGACCCGCTCGGTTCGTTGAGCCGCTCCCCCGCACCGACCCCGCTGAAGCTGTCAGCCGCATACGCGGCCGTCGCCGCGAACGGCGTGTACGCGACGCCCTACACGGTCGCGGAGATCAGCCGGGGCGGGCGGACGCTGTACACGGCACGTCCCGAGACGCGGCGGGTGCTCGGGGAGAAGGAGGCGTTCGTGGTGGGGGCGACGATGTACGGCCGGGCGGGGTTCGGTGAGGGCGGTGGTGGCGGCGGAGCCGGGTTCGGTGAGGGGTTCTTCACCGCGGGGGCGGGCGGCGGGATCACCCGCCGGACCGTCTGGTCCACCCGCCTGGACGGTGAACTCGCCCTGACCGCCGTGCTGTTCGCCGACCGGCCGGGCAAGAAGAAGAACACGACCGTCCCCGCCCAGCTACCCAACTCCCCGGCGCCGACCGAGGTCGCGCAAGGGGTTGTGGCGCAGCTCTGGGGGTCGACCCGGGCAGGTGTTCGTGACGTCCCGCCGTAGGGGGCACGGCAGTTGGGTCGCGGCACGCCCGCGGGATACCTTCGCGATCCGAGATCGATCCACCGCGAAGGAGTTCAGGTGTCGACATACGGGCGCGAGGACAGCGAGTGGCGTGAACTGACTTTCGCGGGGCGCGAGTTCCTCATCGAGCTGGCCGGGCGGCGCAAGGACACCAACTACACCGAACTCAGCAACACCCTGGCCGAGCGGACCGGCTGCCGGGCGTTCGACTTCTCAAGCGCCGGCGACCGGGCCGCCATGGGGCATCTGCTGTGGCTGATCGTGCGGGAGGACCAGCAACTCGACCCCGCCGAACCCGCGTTGATGCTGTCGGCCCTGGTGATCTACCTCAATGCCAACGACGCGGGTTCCGGCTTCTACGGGTTGGCCAAGGACCTCGGGCTGCTCTCCCTGAGCGCCTCCAAGGAGGAGAGGGAGATCTTCTGGGTCCGGCAGCTGAACGGCCTGTACGAGCGCCACGCGGCGAGGTGAGCACTCCGGCCGTGCCTCACCAGTTCAGCGGAATGCTGGAGAGGCGGTTGACGAGGAGGCCGGAGAGGGTGCGGTGGTCCCGGGCGGAGGGGTGCCAGTCGCAGGCGAGGAGGTCGAGGGAGGCGTCCCCGAAGTACCAGTGGTGTACGCGCTGGTCGCCTTGAGTATTACGGGTACGGACGATGCGGTCGACGGTGTCCCGGAAGACGGTGGAGCTGGAGACCTGGGTGGAGCTCAGCAGGAGGTGCGGCTGGGAGCCGTAGCGGCCTCGGAGCTTGTCCAGAAAGCCGTGGTAAGCGCTCTCGTAGGCCGCGACCAGCTGCGCCTCCGTCGTCCACGCCTCGCCGGAGTGGAGAGAGGTGGAGAAGTCGTTGGCGCCGAGACCGACGACGACGAGCTGGGGCTGCCAACTCGCCGGACGCTGCCAGACGTTGCCGTCGACGGCGAGCAACACCCGGTCGTAGTAGGTGCGGTAGTCCGTGCCGGGGCTGGTCCCGGCGTAGTTGCGGACCATTCCCCGGCCGGAGAAGGCGTCGAGGTGGTGGTCCGCGCCGAGCGCCCGCGCCGTCAGCGCGCCGAAGGAGAGGTCGGAGTTCGTGTTGCGGTCGACGCCCCCGACCCCCGAACAGTCCCGGACGCCGGAGATGTTGCCGTACCCAGCGGTCATGGAGTCGCCGATGAACTCGATCTGCCGCGTCCGGTCGGCCGGCGGCGACAGGATCGCACCGCCGCTCGCGGCCAGGAAGCCACCGAACTTCCCGACGCCGCCCCAGGCGCTCTCGGTCCGTTTGACGAGCCGCACGCTGTGCGTGGCGTTGGAGAGGCCGCCGATCCAGGCGGTGGTGCGCCCCGGCGTCACCAGGGTGCGCACGGTGACGCCGTCGATCTGCACGTCGTAGTCGTTGACGGAGTCGTCGAGCACGACGCCGACTCCGGTCCCCGTGAAGCGGCCCTCGAAGTAGACGCCGGGCCAGGTGAATTGGACGTATCCGTCGGCGGCCGGCGCCGTCCTGCCGACCGTGCGGTACCCGGTCGCGGCGGCGGTCGCGGCGGTCACTCTGGTGGGGAGGGCGACGGTGGTCACCAGACCGGCCGCGGCGGCTGTCATCAACGTGCGTCGAGAAAAGGTGCGTTGCGGCTCAAAAGGCATGACGTCGTCCTCGTTCGACTAGACGGCTGCGGGAGCGCTCCCGCTCGGGCGGTGTACAAGGTGACCGCGCCGCACCGTCCCGTCAATCCCTGTGCACACCACACGTCACTCACCGCCCGGAGTCCGATCACGAACTCCGGGCGTTTTCAGGGGAGTTACCGGCACGGCTCCCGGTGAATCTTTCGGTGAGGTTTCCGGTGGGAGTTCCGGGGCACTCCCCGACGCCGTCAGCCGTGCCCGCCCCTCACTCCCCCAGCGTCCACGACCGCACGTGCTCCCAGCTCAGCGTCGTCCACCAACGGCCCGTCCAGTCCTCGCTGCGGGTGCGGTAGAGGGAGACGGTGTCGCCGGGGAAGGTCGTCGAGAAGGGGACGGGCAGGCCCTCGGCGTACGCCACGACCTCCTCGTACAACTCCGGCCGCACGTACATGTCGTGGGACAGGAGGGAGAGGTGGGCGCGGAAGCCGGCCGCGTCGAAGGGGTGGGGGGCGGGGTTCGGGGCGGGCGTCTCCAGGGGGAGTATCGCGGCGTCGACGCGGGCCGCGAGAGCGGTGAACTCGGCGTTGGGGGTGGTGCCGTCGGCGAGGTGGTGGACGTCGTACACGAGACCCACGCCCATGCGGCGGACGCCCGCGTTGTGGACGGTGAAGGCGGGGACGTCCGCCACGGCGGCGCCCACCGCCTCGACGATCAGCCTCTCGTCGACGGGCAGGTGCCGGCTGCCCACGAGGGTCGCGTGGGGCGGGAAGGCGCCGGCCGACACGAGCCCGTACTGCGCGCGCAGTTGGGAGGTGACGGCGGTCACCGCGGCGCAGGTCGCGGGGTCGGGGCGGAGGTAGACGCCGTAGCGGTAGGGGTCGCCGGGGGCTTGGGCGAATCGGTCCGTGTACGTCACTGTCCGGCCTGCTTCCGATAGTCCTGGATCTTATAAGTGGCTTTTTCCTGCGCCGACTTGAGCGCACTGTCCAGCGGGATCCGCCCGCTGAACGCCTGCTGCATCTGGGGTACGACGACGTCGCGCACCCCCGCCATGGCTCCGGTGAGGCAACCCGAAGTCGCCGTGTTCGCCGGGGTGTTCGCGAACTGCCGGGCGAGAGCGGCGTATTGCTTGTGACCGGCCAGGAACTGCTTCCATGCCGGGGAGTTGTCGACGTCGGTGTTGACCGGCGCGTACCCGGAGGCCATCGCGAACCGCTCCTGCGCGGGGGCAGAGGCGAGGTAGCTGATCAGCTTCCAGCTCGCCACCTGCTCGGCCGCGTCGTGCCCTGCCCGGTCCACCCACATCGCGGCGCCGCCGATGAGCGCGCCGGACGTCGACGACGGTCCCGACACGGGGTAGGGCAGTGCGGTGTAGTCCTTCATGCCGGCCGTGGTGAGGCCGCCGATGGCGCCGCTGGAGTTCAGCATCATGGCCGTCTTGCCCGAGGTGAAGGCGGTGAGCGCCGCGTTTCCGTCGGTGCCGGTGTCGAGGGCGACGCCGTCGGTGTAGAGCTTCGCCATGGTGCCGATCGCGGCCCGCTGCGCTCCGCCGGTCAGGCTCGACGCGGTGGCCCCGAAGCTGCCCCGGCCGTTGTCCGGTGTGCAGTACGCCGCCCCGGCTCCGGCAGTGAGCTGCTCGAACCACCAGCCGTCGAAGGGCTGGTCGATGCCCTTCACCCCGGGGATCCGCTCGTGCACCTGCCGGGCCGCCACCGCAACTCCGTTCAGTGTGCCGAGAGTTGCCGGGTCCACTCCCGCGCGGTCCAGCAGCTTGTCGTTGACGTACAGCATCGGCATCGACGTGTTGAGCGGGACGGCGAGCAGCTTGCCGTCCGCCGTGTAGTAACTCCGCGCGGCCGGACGGAGTTTGGTGAGGTCGAGGTCGCCGGGGTTGGCGGCGGCCATGGCCTGGGCGGAGACCGTCTGGCCGGCGTCGCGCAGATAGCCGGTGGTGATGTCGTTGGAGATCATCACGCTCGGCGTGCCACCGCCCCGCACGGCCGAGGTGTACTTCGCGATGGCGTCGGCGTAACTCCCCTGGAAGGACGCCTTGACCGTGATCTTCCCGTTGTTGGCCCGGTTGAACGCGTCGATCTCGGCCTGGAGCGCCTTGCCCGCGGGGCCGCCGAGTCCGTGC
Organism: Streptomyces sp. S6; assembly: GCF_054880855.1. Taxonomy (NCBI): domain Bacteria; kingdom Bacillati; phylum Actinomycetota; class Actinomycetes; order Kitasatosporales; family Streptomycetaceae; genus Streptomyces; species Streptomyces sp. S6. Next base: position 7,394 of record NZ_JBTYMC010000040.1, read on the forward strand.
CAGAGGGTCACGGTGACCGGTGCGGTGGCCTTCGCCAGCGCCGAGGGGCCGGGTGCGGTGCCGTCGGCCGCCTTGCCGGCGCCGGTGCCGGTGCCGCCGCAGGCGGTGAGGGCGAGGGCCGCCGCCACCAGACAGGCGGCCTGCGTGTAGGGACGTCTGGGCATGGGATTTCCCTTTGCTGTACGGGGGTTGAGAAACGCGTTCACGCCGTGACCCGCGAGGCGAGCCCTCGGACCAGGAACCGCTGGCCGAACAGGACGAGCAGCAGAGTCGGCAGGAGGACGACGAGAGTCCCGGCATAGATCACGGCCGGGGAGGTCGCCTGGTCGACGACGAGTTGCGCCAACCCGACCTGAATCGTGCGCCGCCCGGGAGAGTCGGTGATCAACAGCGGCCAGAAGTAGCCGTTCCAGGCGGACAGCGCGCACCACAGCGCCGCCGTCACCAACTGGGACCGCGCCATGGGCAGTACGACGTGCAGCAGGGCCCGCAGTTCGCCGCAGCCGTCGAGCCGGGCGGCCTCCCACACCTCCCTCGGCAGCGCGAGGAACGCCTGACGCAGCAGGAACACGGCGTAACCGGCGGTGAGATACGGCAGAGCGATGCCGAGGAGCGCGTCCCGCAGCCCCAGCCCCTGCACCGTCTCGTAGTTGGGGATGACGAGGCTCTCCCCGGGGAACGCGAGCGTCGCCAGCACCAGCGCGAAGACCAGGCCCCGGCCGCGCCAGCGCGGGAACACCAGCGCGTACGCCGCCAGCGCCGCCGTCACGAGCTGGGCCGCCGACTGGAGCGTCGTGACGCTCACGCTGACCAGGTACTGGCGGATCAACGGCGCCGAGTCCAGGGCCGTTTCGAGGTTGGCAAGGGTCAGCCGGCGGGGGATCAGCCGGCCCGCCGAGACGTCCGCCTGCGGCATGAGCGCGGTGACGACGGTGACGTACACGGGGAACGCGACGGCCGCGACAACTGCGGTGAGCCACAACCAGCGGGCCAGTGAAGGGAGTCGCCGCTTCATCACGTCCACCTCCGCACCACCCTGAACTGGAGGGCGGTGATGGCGAGGACCAGGAGCAGAAGGACGACCGCGAGTGTCGACGCCGAGCCGACCTGGGGCAGCGCGTCGCCGAACGCGCGCCGGTACAGCTCGTACACCAGCGTGGACGTCGCCCCCGCCGGGCCGCCCCGGGTCAGGACCTGCACCTGCGTGAACACCTGGAGGCCGCTGATCGTCTGCGTGACCAGCAGGAACACCAGGCTCGGGCGCAGCATCGGCACGATCACCGAGCGCGCGAGCCGCAGCCCCGACGCGCCGTCCAGCGCCGCCGCCTCGATGACGTTCTGGTCGAGTTGGGAGAGCGCGGCCAGCAACACGAGGAAGGCGAAGCCGAATTCGTACCAGGCGGTGGCCATCGAGATCGAGATCACCGCCCAGACAGGGGAGTTGAGCCACTGCGGGCCGGTGATGCCGATGGTCGCGAGCACTTCGTTCAGGGTGCCGACCGCCGGTGCGAGCAGGCCCGCGAAGACCGCCGACGCCGCTGCCGAGGAGTACGCGAACGGCAGTGACAGCAGCACCGACACGATCGCCCTCGGCTTCGCCGCCGCGCGCCGCAGGGGCAGTGCCGCCGCGAGCGCGCCGCCCACGGCCAGGACGACGCTCAGCCCCGCGATCGCCGCCGTCGCGAGCAGTGCCCGCCTCAGGTCGGGGTCGGTGAGCAGTTCCCCGTAGTGCTTCAGGCCGACGAAGACCGTCGGCTCGCCGAGGAGGTCGCTGTCGTACGTGCTCAGCACGGCACCCCGGACCACCGGCCAGTACGCGAAGACCAGCAGGAGGGCCAGGCAGGGGAGGGCCATGAGAGGGCCGGCCAGGGCGGCGGCTCTACGGCGAGCGCGCGGTGGCGGGCGGAGTGGAACGTTCCCAACGGGCATGTGTGGAACGTTCCCATCAAGGTGCGAGCGGGGACAGTGCCTTCTGAGTGAACAGTGGGCAAAATGAGGCGGGTGGGGTGGAGGGGGCGATTCGGCCCGTGCGGGGATGGCCGCGTCGGGGCGATTCGGCCCACGCGGGCGGGACGGCAGGGCTCAGCCCGCTCGCACCCCTCCCTTCACCCTCTCCGCTCCCCCGGCACCCCTGTGGTCCCCCCTACGACCAGAGAGCCAGGCAGTGCCTGGTGGTGGGCCGGGGGGCGCTCCCCGTCGAGGAGCTGGACCAGGGCGTCGACCGCCCTGCTGCCGATGAGGCCGATCGGCTGGCGCCAGTGGGTGAGGCCGATCAGGGGAGTCGCGAGGTCGCCGATCGCGTCGTAACCGGTTACGGAGAGTTCTCCGGGTACGTCGATCCCGCGCAGCCGGAGCTGTTCGAGGAAGGCGATGGCGTGCCGGTCGCTGGGGGCCATCACGGCGGTGATGCCGGGGTGGCGCTGCACCTCGGTGACCCAGGCACCGGCGGTGTCCCGCTGCGCCCCCGGGATCTCCAGCACCCGCGCGCCGCGTTCGCGCAGGCGGCGGACCATGGCCTCGGTGCGGGGGCCCATCGTGACGGAGTCGCTGTGCGGGACGGTGACGACGGCGACCTCGCGGTGGCCGAGGTCGAGGAGGTGGTCTGCGAGGGCGGCGCCGCCGTGCTCCTCGTCGCAGTAGACGCTGGTGATGCTCGGGTGCGTCTCGGGCCGGCCGGCGACGACGGTCGGCAGACGGGCGGCGAACGGGAGGATCTGCTCGCTCGGCAGCAGCCCGCTGCACACGATGAGCGCCTCGACGCGGAGCATCGCCAGCGTCTCCAACGCCCGGCACTCCTCGTCGACTTCGAACCGCCCCGACCCGGTCGCGGTGACAACTCGGTAGCCGTGGAAGGCCGCTCGCTCCTGGAGAGCCGTAAGAAGGTGCCCGTAGAAGGGAGTTGCCGCGTCACGGACGAACGCGCCGACGGTGTACGTGCGGTGCGCGACCATCGCACGGGCCGAGGCGTTGACGACGTACCCGAGTTCCCGCGCCGCGCGGACCACGCGCTCCCGGGTCTCCTCCCCCACGCTGCCGCGTCCCGAAACGACCCTGGAGACAACGGACTTGGAGACTCCGGCGAGTCTGGCCACGTCTATGATCGTCGGGTTGCGCGGCCGGTCAGCCATCGAGGACGCCTTCGCGGACCAGTACACCGGCCGCCGCTTCCGCGCCGGTCCACACGTGCGCCCGCCACCCGTGGGAGCGGGCCGCCTCGACGTTGACGGGGCGGTCGTCGAAGAAGACGACATCGGACGGCGCCCTGCCGAACCGTTCGTCGGCACGCCGGTAGACGTCCGGGTCCGGCTTCATGACGCCGAGGTCGGCGGAGAAGACGAGCGTCTCGAACCGCCCGCTCCACGCGGCCCGCCGTACGGCCGTCGCGAGGGACGCGGGCGCGTTGGAAAGCACCCCGAGGGGGGCGCCCCGGCGGGCGATCCGGTCCAGGAGGTCCGCCGACTCGTCCGCGAGCACCGCCCAGCCGGCCGTGTCGATCCGGTCCAGCCGCTCGATCCACTCCGCGTCGAAGGTCCTGCCGAGCGCCTTGCCGATGAGACCCCAGTACTCGGTGGGGGTCCCTCCGACGTCGTACGGGTCCCGGTGGGCCCAGTAGGGGACGGCGAACTCGTCCTCGGGTATGTCCAGGGCCTCGGCCAGTGCGGTGAGGGCCTGGCCCGAGGGGGCCAGGACACCGCCGAGGTCCCAGACGACGAGGGGGGTGTGCGGGGCTGAGGGTGAGCCTTGGGAACGTTCCACGTGCGGATGATAGCGGCCGTGGGGAAACGGGGCGCCGACGGCCGGTAAGGGTGCTCCCGTACATCGGAGGTAGCCCTGGGCAGCCCTAGCCTGCGCGCCAGACCGTCAGATCGGCCTGTAGGAAACTGATCCCGGCGGTGGGCAGGGCGGTCGACTTGATCTGGATCACGAGCACGCCGACGTCTCCGGAGCGGGTCTTGACGCAGATCTCGCTGCCTCCCGCGACGGCGGCCAGCGGGAGGTCCGTGCCGCTGGTGTCGGCCCGCGCGAGCATCAGACGGCACGTGTCGTACGTGCCGTCGCCCGGCTTGCCGTAGAGCAGCAGCAGCGCGCTGGTGCTGCTCTTCAGCGAGCAGGAGACGGAACCGCAGACGAGGCGGATGTCTCCCTTGCGGTCCTCGCGCTCCACGGGCTCCCTGAGGCTGATCGAGTTCTTCTCGTCCAGTGTGAGCAGGGCATAGGGGTGTGCGCGGAGCTGAGGCGACGCGGAGGCGGTTGGGTGGCCCGCGCCGGATCCCGCACCCGGCCCCGCGTCCGATCCCGCGCCCGATCCCGCGCCCACACCGTCGGCGGACTCCCCCGAGACGGCCTTGCCGGGAGCGGACGGGAAGGGTGAGGCGGAGGACGAGTTCCCGGCCCGCTCGCGGCCCGCCTTGACCACCTCCGCCCCCAGCCAGATCAGCGAACCCAGCATCGGCAGGGCCAACAGCCCTCCGATGCCCGCGATCAGCCGCGTACGGCGCCGATCGGCCCGTACCACCTCAGGGGGAGGCCCCCACGCCCTGGTCGCCGCCAGGGTGGGCACGGCAGTGGGCACGGCCGTGGGTACTACGGGTACGGGCAGGGGTACGGGTTCGGGCGCCGGCACCGGTGGCCCCACGACCTCGCGCCATACCTCCGGCCCCCCGGAGATATCAGCCTCCGGCCCCAGCTCCCGCCGGCACCAGGCGACGATCTCCGCCGGAGCGGCACGCTTCTGCGGATCGCTCTCCAGGCATCGTGCGAGGATCGGCCGTAGCCGCTCGGGCACCGCCGACAGGTCCGGCTCGGAGTTCACGATCCGGTACATCACGTTGAGCGCCGGCCCGTTCCCGTACAGCGGCTCCCCCAGCGCGGCGAACGCCACGGTCTGCCCGAGCGCGAACACGTCGGTCGCCGGGGTGATCTCACCGGAGGACGCCTGTTCCGGGGCCATGTACTGGGGTGTGCCGATGGTGGCGCCCTGAGTGGTGTGCGCGGTGGCGTCGGGGGCCGTGGAGATGCCGAAGTCGATGACCCGGGGCCCGTCGGAGGCGAGCAGCACGTTCGACGGCTTCAAGTCCCGGTGCACGACACCGACTTCGTGAATGGCCGCCAGCGCCTCGGCCACGCCCGCCATCAGCCACAGCGCAGCGGGAACCGGCAACGCCCCACGCCGGGCGACGAGTTCGGAGAGGGAGGGGCCGGGCACGTACAGGGTCGCCAGCCACGGCGGTACGCCGTCCGCGTCGGCGTCGACCAGTTCGGCGGTGTAGGCGCCCCGTACCCGCCGGGCCGCCTTCACCTCGCGGTGGAACCGTCTTCTGAACACCGGGTCGTCGGCCAGCTCCGGCCGGACGACCTTGACCGCGACGGCCCGGCCACCCTGCGTGTACGACAGGTAGACGCGCCCCATGCCTCCGGCGCCCAGCCGCGCCACCAGCCGGTAGCCGCCCGCCACTTGAGGGTCGTCCCACTGGAGCGGCGGGAATCCCGCGCCTTCGTCCCCCATCGCGATTCCTTCCCCCGTGTTCGAACGATCAACAGGAGCCTAGACGGCGCGCTGCGGCGACGAGGATCGGGGAGCAGCTTGGAGCCGGCCCTTCCCGCAGGTGACGGCTGTGCCGCTCCCCCCTGTGGCCCGGGTGGTCTCCCCTAGGGGGTGACCGCGTCCGACGGCTCGTGGGGCTGTGGGACGAAGGCCAGCGCGTCCCAGGCGATCGCCGCGTCGCCCGTGCCGTCGGCGGTGGCCGAGCTGAGCGAGACGCTGGGGGTGCCGTGGAACTCGTACGAACCCAGGGAGAGCCAGGTGTTCTCGCCCCCGGTGTCCTGGGAGACGGTCTTCTCCAGGACCGTGCCGTCGCCGAGGTCGATGCGGTAGGTCGCCGAGGGGGTGTCGGCCTGGTGGTCGGGCAGGTGGACCAGGACCTCGGCCCGGCCCTTAAGGGTTCGGTCAGGGGTCCAGGTCCCGGTGACGACCGAGTCGGTGAAGGCCGGCACCCGGGTGTGGGTGAGCCAGAAGTGCCCGCCGAACCCGGCGCCCAGCTGATGGAAGTCGATCTTCGAGGGGTAGACCGTCGCTCCGTTCCGCTCGGCCGATCCGAAGGTGAACGTCAGCGTGCCCCGGCTGACCCAATTCCGCTGCCCCGCACAGGGGTTGGCGGCACCGACGCGGAACTTCACGGTGTTCGGGACGTCGTCGACGATCAGCGCGTCCGGCGGCAGGGTGGAGGTGCAGGCCGCCGGGTGGAGCGGCGTGACCTCCGGCTCCGGGTCGGTCGCCTCATACTTGAGTACCTCGGTACCACAGGTCTGCGCGCAGTCGGTCCAGGTCACCGGCTGGTGCCACCAGCACTTGAAGGAGTCGAGCTGGCAGGGCCCCACCGGCTGGCTGGAGCCGGGCGCCTGGCGGGGCTTGGTGACGTCGCAGTCGTTGCCGTCCGGGGTGCAGAACGTGTCGTGCGGGGGCTGCGCGTCCGGCGCGTTGCCGGTCGGCCAGGAGCCGACGGTGAACGCGGGGGTGGGCTTGCCGGTCTGGGGGTCGTTCTTCCGGAGGGAGTACGCCGCCCAACCCATCACCCTTTCGGGGTAGGTCCACAGGTTGGGGGTACGGGAGTCCCCGTACCCCGAGGAGAGGAACATCTTGCGGTCCGCCGGGTAGAGCCCGTTGGCCGGGTTGTTGAACCAGCCGACACCCCAGGGGGCCGTGCTTTCCGTCGTACTCGGCAGGTTGAAACCGCTGTTGTACGCCCAGAGCGCGAACCACCAGTTCTCCAGGTACCGCGGGTCGCCGCCGTTGGCGAGTACGCCCCGGTCGTAGAGCTGGTTCCACTTGTCCTGGAGGATGCGCAGCCCGGCCGCGATGTTCGCCGCGTAGTCGACGGTGATCGCCTTGCGCTGCTCGTCGGTGAAGGTCGTCGTGTCGGACTTCGCCATGCCGCTGGTGACCTGCGCGATGCCGTAACCGCAGTCCGCACCGGCCCAGTTGACGGTGTGGACGCTTCCGGCGTTGCCGTAGTAGCCGCCTTGGACGAAGTTGCCACTCTCCCCTGCGGACGCCCTCGTCGTGGCCTGCGCCAGGTTGGACTCCTGGGCGAGCACCCCGAGCATGATCTGCGCGGGAACCCTTCCACCGCCCTTGAGTTGAAGCGGGGGGAACATGCCCTGCGGGCTGTACGACTCCAGGTCGGTGCCGTTCCAGCCCTTGCGGCGCCGGACGTTCAGCTTGCCCTGGACCGCGAGGTCGGTGGCCCACTCGACCATGGCCGGGGAGGGCTGGAGGGACTGGAGGTCCGGGTCGTTGCGGGTGACCGCGCAGGAGCGGTCGGGGTCGGTGGTGGTGTGGGCGGGGTCCTCGTCCGGGGGCTGGACACCCTCGCTTCCGACGGGTTCCGTACGGACGCTGTCGGCGTGCAGGCCGGCGACTGAACTCGCCTCGCCCGTGCGGGACTTGCTCACACCGAGTGCGGGCGACTGCGCCGACCCCTGCTCCGACTGGAACGCGTCAGGCCGTATCCGGAACGCGAACCCGGCTCCGGTGCCCGTCGCGAGGGCGTCGATGCCGACAGGCTGCGCGGCACCGGCGTCCGGGACCGCGCCCGACGGCTCGGCACCCGCCGCTTCCGTGCCGCTGCCGACGCCGGTGAGGGCGAGAGCGCCCGTCGTGGACAGCTCGGCGGAGGCGGGTACGCCACTCAGGGCCCGCCAACTCCTCGGCAGCTCAGCCTTGTTCAGCTTCCGCCGGGCGTCCTCGCCGGTGACGAAGACGTGCCCGTCGGCCCCTCGGACGGCGAGGGTGCCGAGCGCGCCGGAGCCGAGCAACCGGTCGGCGCCGCCGGACGTGACGCGACGGACCTGAACTCCCTTGTTCCCGAAGGGGACTTGGTAGGCGAGCCCGGTCTGCGCGTCGGGCACCAGCCGGAACGGCTTCCCAGCGGTCCTGGCGAGCGTGCGGACGCCACCCTCGCCGTCCACCGAGACTACGGAGTCGCCGGCCGATGCCGCGATCCCGCTCCCGAACGGCACGGCGGAGGTCAACTGCCCTGCCACGACCTGCTGTCGGACGATTCTCCTCGGCCCGGCGTCGACGGTCAGCAGCTGAGTGGCGTCCCCCTTCGGCCGGGTCAGCACAGCCTGCTCGCCGTCGCCGCAGCCGGGGTTGAAGTAGGCGAGGGAGACCAGCTCCGGAAGCTTGGTCACGGCGCCGTCGACAAGGTCGACCACGGCGGCGAACGCACCTTCCTGGAAGCTCTGTTGGTCGTTGGCGGCCTGCCGGGGCGCGTAGACGACGACCGCCTTGTCACCCGAACCCGTCACGCAGGTCTGCCCGATCCACCGGTCGGTCTCGACGCCGGGCTCGGAGAGGGTCGCCGCGGTACGCCAGGTGTAGGCGTGCGCCGCGTCGGCGACGAGGACGTGGAAGCCGGTCGCGTCACCGTCGTAGGTGACCATCCGGTCGCCCGACTTCCGCCATCCCGAAGGGAGTTGGGAGGTGTCGGCGACCCGGTCGGACGGTGTGGCGTCGTCCGGCGACGGGCTCGTCAAGGTCGCCGACGCGAGCGGCGCGACGACCGCCGTGGCCAGCACGGACATCACACCGGCCGCCGCTATTCGCCCCCTCCTGCTTTTCGGCACTCGCCGGCGGTGCCGTCCTTCTGTGTTCTCCCTGAAGACGCGCAAGGGTTTTCCGTTCCGTCCAGATGCGTCACGCATCGGCGAAGGTCTGGTGGCCGCACAGCTCTGGGGCCGGGCCGCATGAAGCGGAAGCTACCAGTCCCCTATGCCCGGAACGGGCCCGGCGATTGTCTACCGAACGGTATCCACGAAAGATCCACGCACCGGGAGAAAAGCCTTTCGAATTACACGAGACACCGTCCGGCAATCGCTTACTCGATGTTTCCACGACGCAGCGCCAGGTAACCGGCGAGCAGTGCGGCGGCTGTCCACAGGCTGAGGATGAAGGTTCCCGTCCACGGCCCGTAGGAGCGCGGGAAGACCGGGTCGTCCGGCGAACCCACGAAGTGCGTGATCAGCAGTCCCGCCTGGTCGGGCAGGTACTGCGCGACGTCCCGCACCTTCGGGATGTTCCCCGCCCCCTGGGAGCCGAGGAACAGGAACGGCAGGACGACGCCCATGGCGCGGGCCGGAGTGCGCAGGACGAAGGCGAGTCCCTGGGCGAGCATCGAGATCAGCACCAGGTAAAGCCAGGAGCCGATCAGGGTGCGCGCGCTGTCGGCTTCGCCGATCCCAACTCCACCGTATCCGAAGGCGAGTTGCCCGAGGAGGAACGACGCGACGACGGCGATCCCGCCGACTGCCCCCACCGGTAGGGACGTTGCGATGAGCTTGGCCGTGTAGAGGCGGGCCCGGTTCGGGGTCGCGGCGAGCGTGGCACGGATGGTGCCCGTGGCGTACTCGTCCGTCACCGTGAGCATCGCGTAGGCCACCAACGGGAGTTGGGCGAGCGTCAGTCCGTAGAAGCTCGCGAAGAGCGGGTCGGAGGGTCTGCTCGCGCTCACGAGCACGGCGAGACCGGCGGCGACCGCGGCAGCGGTGACGGGCATCCACAGAGTGGACCGAACCGTGCGGATCTTCGTCCACTCGGAGTGGAGTACGTGTTTCAGCACGGTCCACTCCGGTGCCGGACGGCGCTTTCCGTCAGCTTGAGAAAGGCGTCCTCCAAGGAGGAACCCGCTTTCGCGAACTCGTCCGTCGGGAGATCCGCGACAAGCTTTCCTTTTCCGATCACGACCAACTGGTCGGCCGTCAGGGCTGTTTCTCCCATCAGGTGGCTGGAGACCAGAACAGTGCGCCCTTCAGCGGCCAGGTCCCTCAGCAGGGTGCGCAGCCACCGAATGCCCTGCGGATCCAGCCCGTTGAAGGGTTCGTCCAGCAGGAGGACAGGCGGGTCGCCCAGCAACGCGGCGGCGATCCCGAGTCGTTGGGACATACCGAGAGAGAACCCTTTGACACGCCGGCCCGCCACGGACAACAGGCCCACCCCGTCGAGCACTTGAGTCACCCGCGCGTCGGGGATCGCGTTGCTGCGCGCCAGCCACACCAAGTGGTCGCGGGCGCTGCGGGCACCGTGGAAGGCGGCCGGGCCCATGACGGCGCCGACATGCCGCAGCGGGCGCCGCAGGGACGTGTAGGGCCTCCCCTGGACCCGTGTCTCACCGGAGTCGGGGCGGTCCAGGCCGAGGAGCATGCGCAAAGTGGTGGACTTTCCGGCGCCGTTGGGGCCGAGGAACCCGGTGACGCGGCCCGGCGTCGCGGTGAACGACAGCTGGTCCAGGGCGAGTTCACCGCCGTAGCGTTTCGAGAGGTCGCGGACTTCGATCATGCGCCGAGGTTAGGAACGGAGCCTGACCCGGCGCAGTCCTCGAAAGTGGACTTCCCTGTCGTCTTTCGTGTCATGGCGTACGGCCGAGCGGCCCCCGTACGCTGCCGGGCATGAACCGGTTGCCTCTTGCCGCCCTGGTCGTGGTGGCCGTCGACAGTCTGGTGCTGGCGACCGGGTTTCGCGGGCCGATTCCCTTGTGGGGAGCGGTCGTCGGGTACGCACTGGCTGTCGTGGCCGTGCTGGCGGTGTGCCGCCGCGCTCCGGTGGGCGGGTTCGTGACGGCGGTGACGCTGTTCGCTCTGCTGCCCGGGGCGTATCTCTCCCTGTTGTGGACCGCTTTCCGGGCGGGCCAGGCCCTGTCCTCGCGCCGGGACACGGCCGTGACGGCAGTCGCGGCGAGCGGCGGGCTGGTCCTCTGCGCCGCTCTGCATGCCTCCGCCGTAAGGGAGTTGACCCCCTTGGTGATGACGGCTCTGGTGTTCGAGGCGATACCGCTGATGGTCGGCCGCTATCTGACCCAGCACGAACGCCTGGTCGCCGCCCTCTCCGACCACAACCGCCGACTGCACGATCACCAGCGGGTCCTGGCCGAGCACGAACGCCTCCGGGAACGCCTGCGCATCGCCCGAGACATGCACGACTCCCTCGGCCAGCGCCTCAGCCTTGTCTCCGTCCAGGCGGCGGCCCTGGAGGTCAGCCTGCCGCCCGCTCATCGTGTGGCGGTGCGGCAGCTCGCCCACTCCGCCCGTGGCGCGCTCGACGAGGTGTACGGGCTGATCGGCACGTTGCGGGGTGAACTGGAGCCGGAGAGCGTGCAGTTGGCGGAGGTCGAGGAGCTGGTGGAGGAGTTCCGGGCGGCCGGGGTGCGGGTGGGGTTCGTCCAGGACGGCGAGCCCGTGGCACTGGCTCCGGCGACCTGGTGGGCCGTCTACCGGGTGGTGCAGGAGGGGCTGACCAACGCGGCGAAGCATGCAGTGGGGCGGGAGGTGGCCGTGCGGGTGGAGTGGCAGGGGGACAGCGTGCTGGTGCGGGTGGAGTCCTCGGGTCCCTCCGGAGAGCCACCGTACGCAGAACCGCCCTCCGCAGAGCCGCCCTCCGCGGAACGAGAGAGCGTGCGGCCGGACGCCCGTCCCGTACGACCCGTAGTACCCCCGCTCCCGGTACGGCCGGACGGCGCCGGACACGGCCTCGTCGGCCTGGGCGAACGCGTCCGGCTGGTGGGCGGCCTGCTGGACCACGGCCCGCTCCGAGAAGGAGCCGGTTACCGGGTGCTGGCGATGCTTCCGGCGACCGCCGACGCGGGGGCCGCCGCCCTGGACACAGCGCCGGAGACGGCACCGGACATGCCGGGCTCGACGGGCCCGACAGACACGCCGGACGCCCCGCCCGCACCGAGCACGCCGGATACCGCACCGCCGCCGCCCGCACCGGCGTCGTACGAACGATGGAGCACGGCCCGGACCTTCGCCCTCACCGTCGCTGTCGTCCTGCTGCTGGTCGTCGTGCCCGGCAGCCTTCTGATGGGAGCCCGTTGAAGTGATCAGGGTGCTGGTGGCGGACGACGAACCGCTGATCACGGCGGGTATCCGGACGGTCCTGGAGTCGGCCGGCGACATGGAGGTGGTCGCCGAGGCGGCGGACGGCCGTGCGGCGCTGGACGGGGCGGCCGGTCACCGGGCCGACGTCGCGCTGATCGACGTCGACATGCCGGTGCTGGACGGTCTGGCGACCGTGGAGGAGCTCCGTCGCAGGTCCCCCCATACCCGAGCGGTAGTACTCACGGCCTACGGGACGGAACCCAACGTCCTACGGGCCCTGCGGGCCGGTGCCGCCGGATTCGTCCTCAAGAACTGCACCCCCGACGAACTGATCCGGGCGGTACGGGCGGCCCACGCGGGCGACGCCTACCTCTCCCCTCAGGTGACCCGGCACGTGCTGGGCGCCCTGCCCGGACCGAACCCCGAGGAGATAGCCCGGCGGGCGGAAGCCGCACGGCATCTCACCCGCCTCACCCCGAGGGAGACCCAGGTACTGCACCTGTTGGCGGAGGGCCTGTCCAACGCGGGTATCGGCGGCCGGCTCCACATGAGCGAGACGACCATCAAGACGTACGTGAGCCGAGTCCTCGCCAAGCTGGGCTGCGTGAACCGGGTCCAGGCCGCGCTGCTCGCGAGGGACGCGGGAGTCACGGACGTGCCCGGCTGAAGGAGCCTCCGCCGAAACCCCTTCGTGCTCACCCCTCGAACCGGTACCCCATGCCCGGCTCGGTGATCAGATACCGGGGGTGCGCGGGGTCGGACTCCAGTTTGCGGCGGAGCTGGGCCATGTAGACCCGTAGGTAATTGGTCTTGTTCTCCCGGGAGATCCCCCACACCTCCTGGAGGAGATACTTCTGGGTGACGAGGCGGCCGGGGTGGGTGACGAGGATCTCCAGCAGATGCCACTCGGTGGGGGTGAGCCGCACATCCCGGCCCTCCCGTACGACCTTCCTGGCCAGCAGGTCGATGATGCAGACGTCCGTCTCCACCCGGGTGGACTCGGGAGCCAGCGGCGTCTCCTCCGTACGGCGTACGGCGGCCCGCAGCCGGGCGAGCAGCTCGTCCATGCTGAAGGGCTTGACGATGTAGTCGTCCGCCCCCGCGTCCAGCGCCGCCACCTTGTCCTGCGACGCCTGGCGGGCCGAGAGGACCATGACCGGTACCCGGGTCCACAGCCGCAGCGCCCTGATGACCTCGACGCCGTCCATGTCCGGCAGGCCGAGGTCCAGCAGGACGACGTCCGGCGGGTGCGCGGCGGCGAGCCGCAGCGCGGTGGTGCCGTCGGGGGCGGCGTCGACGTCGTACCGCCGCGCCTGAAGGTTGAGCACGAGGGCTCGGACGAGCTGTGGGTCGTCCTCGACCACCAGCACCCGCGTCATCTCAGCGCGCCTTCCTCACTGCCGGGCCACAAGTGCCTTGAGGGCGATGTTGAGTTCGAGGACATTGACCCGGGGGTCACCGATGAAGCCGAGGGTGCGGCCCTCGGTGTGCTCGTCGACCAGCTTCTCGACCGCCGCGACGGGCAGGTGGTTCTTCAACGCGACGCGGTGGACCTGGAGTTGGGCGTAGGCCGGAGAAATGTCCGGGTCGAGGCCGGAGGCGGAGGAGGTGACCGCGTCGGCGGGGACGTCCGACGGCTTCACGGTGTACCCCGGCACCGAGTTGTCCTTGACGACCTTCGCCTTCGCGTCCTCGACCTGCTTCAGCAGGACCTTGCTGTCGGCGGACAGGTTCGTCGCCCCCGAAACCAGCAGCTTGTACTGAGTGTTGACGGAGTTCTGGCCGAGTCCGTTCGCCGGGCGGGACTGGAAGTAGTCGAGGCTGTAGCCCTGTTGGCCGATGAGCGACGAACCGACCACTTTCCCCTGGGACTTGATCTCGGAGCCGTTCGCCTTGCCGTTGAAGGCGGCCTGGGCGATCCCGGTCACCACCAGGGGGTAGATCACGCCGGTCACCAGCGTCAGCACCAGCAGGGCACGCAGTCCCGCGCCCAGCAACCGGGCTGTGTTCGATACGGAGTTGTTCATGGCGGTCAGCCGATCCCAGGGATGAGGGAGATGAGGAGGTCGATGAGTTTGATGCCGATGAACGGCGCGATCAGCCCGCCGAGGCCGTAGACCGTGAGGTTGCGGCGCAGCAGCTTGTCCGCGCTGACCGGCCGGTAGCGCACACCCTTCAGGGAGAGCGGCACCAGCGCGATGATGATCAGCGCGTTGAAGATGACGGCCGACAGGATCGCGGAGTTCGGCGAGGCCAGGTGCATGATGTTGAGCTTGTCCAGGCCCGGGTAGACGGCCGCGAACAGCGCCGGGATGATCGCGAAGTACTTCGCGACGTCGTTGGCGATGGAGAACGTCGTCAACGCGCCCCGGGTGATGAGGAGTTGCTTGCCGATCTCGACGATCTCGATCAGTTTGGTCGGGTCGGAGTCGAGGTCGACCATGTTGCCGGCCTCTTTCGCGGCCGACGTACCCGTGTTCATGGCGACGCCGACGTCCGCCTGGGCGAGCGCGGGGGCGTCGTTGGTGCCGTCACCGGTCATCGCGACCAGCTTGCCGCCCGCCTGTTCGCGCTTGATGAGGGCCATCTTGTCCTCGGGGGTGGCCTCGGCGAGGAAGTCGTCGACACCGGCCTCCTCGGCGATCGCCTTGGCCGTCAGCGGGTTGTCGCCCGTGATCATGACGGTTCTGATGCCCATCCGGCGCAGTTCGTCGAACCGCTCCCGCATGCCTTCCTTGACGACGTCCTTGAGGTGGATGACGCCCAACACCCGGGCGCCGTCGGTGTCTTCGACCGCGACCAGGAGGGGGGTGCCGCCGGCCTGGGAGATGCGGTCAGTCAACTCCTGGGTGTCGTCGGCGACTTCACCACCCTGTTCGCGAACCCAGGTGATGACGGAGGCCGTTGCCCCCTTGCGGACCTTCCGGCCGTCCAGATCAACACCCGACATACGGGTCTGCGCGGTGAAGGCGATCCACTCGGCGTGCGTCAACTCCCCTTGGTGGCGCTCCCGCAGGCCGTACTTCTCCTTCGCGAGGACGACGATGGAGCGGCCCTCGGGGGTCTCGTCGGCCAGCGACGACAACTGGGCGGCGTCGGCGACCTCCGCCTCGGTCGTCCCGCGCACCGGCACGAACTCCGCCGCCCTGCGGTTGCCGTAGGTGATGGTGCCGGTCTTGTCGAGCAGCAGCGTGGAGACGTCCCCGGCGGCCTCAACCGCCCTGCCGGACATGGCGAGTACGTTGCGCTGGACGAGCCGGTCCATGCCCGCGATGCCGATCGCGGAGAGCAGCGCGCCGATGGTCGTCGGGATCAGGCAGACCAGCAGGGCGACCAGCACGACCATCGTCAGGTGCGTACCGGCGTAGCCGGCGAACGGCGGCAGCGTCGCGCAGGCCAGCAGGAAGACGATCGTCAGTGAGGCGAGGAGGATGTTCAGCGCGATCTCGTTCGGCGTCTTCTGCCGGGCCGCGCCCTCGACCAGGTTGATCATCCGGTCGATGAAGGTCTCGCCGGGCTTCGTCGTGATCTTGATGACGATCCGGTCCGACAACACCTTCGTCCCGCCGGTCACAGCACTCCGGTCACCGCCCGACTCCCGTATGACGGGGGCCGATTCACCGGTGATCGCGGACTCGTCGACCGAGGCGACACCCTCGACGACATCACCGTCACCGGGGATGACGTCGCCCGCCTCGCAGACGACCAGGTCCCCGATCTTCAGTTCCGTGCCCGGGACTTCGGTGCCGTCGACCTTGCGTGCGACCGTGTCGGTCTTGGCCTTGCGCAGGGTGTCGGCCTGCGCCTTGCCGCGTCCTTCGGCGACGGCCTCCGCAAGGTTGGCGAAGACGACGGTCAGCCACAGCCAGGCGCTGATCGTCCAACCGAACCAATCCGTCGGGTCCTTGAAGGAGAAGGCGGTCGTCAGGACCGAGCCGATCCACACCACGAACATCACGGGCGACTTGACCATGACGCGCGGATCGAGCTTGCGGAACGCCTCGGGCAGCGACTTGAGCAACTGCCCCGGGTCGAACAGCCCGGCGCCGACCCGGTTTTGGGCGGAGTCACGGCCGGCCGGGGTGTCCTGGTGGGGGGCGAGGGTGGGAGTGGACATCGCGTCCTCGTGGTCCTTCGTGCGGGTCGTCATGACGCCAGCCCCTCTGCGAGCGGTCCCAGCGCGAGTGCGGGGAAGTAGGTCAGCCCCGTGACGATGAGGATCGCGCCGACCAACAGGCCGGTGAACAAGGGCTTTTCGGTGCGCAGGGTGCCTGCCGTGACCGGCACGGGCCGCTGTTCGGCGAGCGAGCCGGCCAGCGCCAGCACGAACACCATCGGCAGGAATCGGCCAAGTGCCATGGCCAGCGCGGTCGTTGTGTTGTACCAGTCGGTGTTGGCGTTGAGTCCGGCGAACGCGGAGCCGTTGTTGTTCGCGGCCGAGGTGAACGTGTAGAGCACCTCGGAGAACCCGTGCGCACCGGAGTTGAGCATCGAGTGCGGGGGTGTCGTCATCGCCATCGACACGGCGGTGAACACCAGCACCAGCGCCGGGGTGATCAGGATGTAGCAGGCGGCGAGTTTGATCTCGCGGGCGCCGATCTTCTTGCCCAGGTACTCGGGGGTGCGTCCGACCATCAGGCCGGCGATGAACACCGCGATGATCGCCATGACCAGCATGCCGTAGAGGCCGGAGCCGGTGCCGCCGGGCGCGATCTCGCCCAGCATCATGCCGAGCATCGTGATGCCGCCGCCGAGACCGGTGAAGGAGGAGTGGAAGGAGTCGACGGCGCCGGTCGAGGTGAGCGTCGTCGACACCGCGAAGATCGAGGAGCCGCCGATCCCGAAGCGCATCTCCTTGCCCTCCAGCGCCCCGCCGGCCGCCTGGAGCGCCGGGCCGTGGTGCGCGAACTCGGTCCACATCATCAGGGCCGTGAAGCCCAGCCAGATGGTGGCCATCGTCGCGAGGATCGCGTACCCCTGCTTCACCGAGCCGACCATGACGCCGAACGTCCGGGTCAGCGAGAACGGGATGACGAGCAGCAGGAAGACCTCGAAGAGGTTGGTGAAGGGTGTCGGATTCTCAAACGGGTGCGCCGAGTTGGCGTTGAAGTAGCCGCCGCCGTTGGTGCCGAGTTCCTTGATGGCCTCCTGCGAGGCGACCGCACCGCCGTTCCACTGCTGCGAACTCCCCATGAACTGGCCGACTTCGTGGATACCGGAGAAGTTCTGGATCACCCCGCAGGAGACCAGGACCACGGCCGCGAGCACCGCGCCGGGCACCAGGACGCGGACGACGCCCCGCACCAAGTCGGCCCAGAAGTTGCCGAGTTCACCGGTGCGCGAGCGGGCGAAGCCGCGGACGAGGGCCACCGCGACGGCGATGCCGACGGCCGCCGACACGAAGTTCTGCACGGCGAGCCCGGCCGTCTGCACGACGTGCCCCATGGTCTGCTCGCCGGAGTACGACTGCCAGTTGGTGTTCGTCACGAACGACACGGCCGTGTTGAACGACTGCGCGGGGTTCACCGAGGAGAAGCCGAGCGAGCCGGGCAGGACGCCCTGGAGCCGCTGCAACAGGTACAGGAACAGCACGCCGACGGCGGAGAAGGCCAGGATGCCGCGCAGGTACGCGGGCCAGGTCATCTGCGTGTCGGGGTTCGCGCCGATCCCCTTGTAGATCCACCGTTCCACCCGCCAGTGCCGGCGGGCGGAGTAGACCTTGGCCATGTAGTCCCCGAGGGGGACGTAGACCAGCGCCAGGGCGCCTATGAGTGCGAGGAGTTGCAGAACTCCCGCGAGTACGGGACCCATGGGGCTCTCAGAACCTCTCCGGGAAGATCAGGGCGAGGACGAGATAGCCCAGCAGGGCGACGGCGACGATCAGGCCGACAATGTTCTCGACGGTCACAGCCTCGTCACCCCCTTGGCGACGAGTGCCACCAGCGCGAACAACGCGACCGTGGTGACGACGAAGGCCAGGTCGGCCATCGCGAGCTCCTGAGAAGGATCGAATGCATCCGCAAGCGGATCGGACGCTTTCGAGCAAACCTCTCGGGGCGGTCGTTTCCGACACTTCTTGACGGGTCCCATACGGCGCCGCAACGACCCTTGACGGGTCCCTTACGGGGTCCTGGAGGGGTAAGCCCAGGGGGGATGCGATCGGCATCCCCCCTGGGTATTCGGTCTCAGGTACTCACTCCCAGGTATTCACCCTCGCGCGGCCCGCAACAGCTCCGCCGCCTCCCGCGCCACCCCCGGCGCGGCCAGCAGCAGCGGGGTGTCGTACGCGGGCAGCTCCGGCAGGGCCACGGCGCCGGCCTCGGTGGCGATGAGGAGGGCGGGGAGGCCGTCGATGGGGTGGAACTCGCCGATCGCGGCGGCCGTGGCGCGGCCCGCGGCGACCTGGACCAGGGAGAGCGCGGTGGAGCCCATCACGCGGACCGTGCAGTGCCGCTCGGCGAGGGCGGCGAGCAGTGCGTCGAGGCCGGTCCAGTGGCGGTGCGCGGCCCACTCGGTCAGGAAGACGTGCCCGGTCAGGGTCGTGTGAGGGGCGGCTCTCAGGGGCGTGCCGTCGAGGAACGCGCCCCCGCCCTTGACCGCGGTGAAGACCTCGCCGCGCCAGGGGTCGGCGACGACGCCGAGCAGCGGGCTGCCGTCGGGGGCCGCGAGCCCCAGGGAGAAGGAGCACCAGCCGAGGCCGTGCGCGTAGTTCGTGGTGCCGTCGATGGGGTCGATCAGCCAGTGCGGGGCGCCCTGGACGCCGTCCGTGGTCCCGTACTCCTCCCCGACGATCCCGTACGACGGGAACGCCCGGGTGAGGACGGAGCGGACGTGGGCCTCCACCTCCTCGTCCCGGTCGGTGACGATGTCCGCCGGGCCGTCCTTCTGGCGTACCTCCTGGGGACGAGGCCGGCGGATCACCTCCGACGCCCAGTGGGCCAGCTCCGTCGCGACCTCCATCGCCGCGTCGAGATCCACCTCGTCACGCACAGCTCTTCACCACGCCTTCCACGTCGTTGCTGATGATCGCGTCCACACCCCAGGAGATCAGTTCTTCCCGCCGGACGGCGTCGTCCACCGTCCAGCAGCTGACCTTGATGCCCCGGTCGTGCCATACCCGTACGTCCTGAGAGCCGAGGAACCGGTGCTCGGGGTTGTAGTACTGGGGGCGTACGGCGCCGAGGACCTGCTCGGCCGGGGGCTCGGTGCCATACCAGCTGAGGAAGAGGGTGATCCGGTCGTCCCGGGCCCGGACGGCGGCCATCGCCTCCGCCGAGCCGCAGAACATGACGCCGGTGCCGCGGATCTCGGCGAGGGCCGCGACCGCGAGCTCCGGGTCGCCGGTGTCGAGGAGGAGCGGGCGGTCCGTGGTCTCCAGCGCCTCGGAGAGGGTGGGGATCTCGGGGGCGAGGGCGTCCAGCTCGGGCAGGGTGAGGTCGGCGATGCGTTCGGGGCGGCCCCACAGGCGGCTCAGGTCGTCGTCGTGGTGGAGGACGAGTACCCCGTCGGCGGTACGTCTCAGGTCCACCTCGACGGCGTCGGCCCCGGCGGCTGCCGCGAGCCGGATCGCTGTCAGCGTGTTCTCGACCGCGCCCCGGGGGTCGCCCCGGTGGGCCACCGCGAGGGCGCTCACGCGGCGGCGCCCTGGACTGCGGCACCTGCGAGGGCGGCGCCTTCGACGGCGGCGTCCTGAAGGTCGTACGACAGCGCGCGTCCGGCCGAGACGAGGACCCGCTCCCCTACCCCGGGGGTACCTCCGGTGAGGTACGACCTGAGGGCTACCCCTGCGGTATCCAGCCGCAGGACCACCTCGGTGAAGTGGCCCCGGGGAAGGACGCGGGTGACGACGGCGGGGCTGCCGTCCTCGGCGCCGAGCCGGATCTCCTCGGGCCGGATGCCGACCGTCCGGCCCGGCCCCGCGGGGCCCACCGCCTCCGCGCAGCGCAGCAGTCCGGTGCCGTCCGCGAGGCGCAGCTCGCCCCGGTCGACGGTGATGTCGTCGAGCCGGTTGAGGCTGCCGACGAACTCGGCGGTGAAGAGGGTCGCGGGGGTGCGGTAGAGGTCGTCGGGGGCGGCGTACTGCTCGATGCGGCCCGCGTTCATGACGGCGATGCGGTCGGCGACGCTGAGGGCCTCGTCCTGGTCGTGGGTGACGAACAGGGTGGTGATGCCCAGGCGTTGCTGGATGTCGCGGATCTCCTCGCGGACGCGTTCGCGGAGTTTGGCGTCCAGGTTGGACAACGGCTCGTCCAACAGCAGGAGTTGGGGCTGAAGTGCCAACGCCCGCGCGAGGGCGGTGCGTTGCTGTTCGCCGCCGGAGATACGGGCCGGGTAGCTGTCGGCGTGGTGGGCGAGGCCGACGAGGCCGAGGGCCTCGGAGACGCGCCGTTTCGCCTCGGCCGCAGGGACCTTGTGCATCTTGAGGCCGAAGCCGACGTTGCCCGCGACGGTCATGTGCGGCCAGAGCGCGTAGTTCTGGAACACCATGGCGGTGGGCCGCCGTTCGGGCGGTACGGCCGCGTAGTCGGTGCCGCCGATCTCGACCCGGCCGGCGTCGGGGGTGAGAAATCCCGCCGCCATGCGGAGTGTTGTGGTCTTTCCGCAGCCGGAGGGGCCGAGCAGGCAGACCATCTCGCCGGGTTCCACTCGCAGTTCGAGTCCGTCGACGATCGTCCGGCCGCCGAGGGTCTTGGTCAGACCGGACAGAACCAGCCCTGAATTCATCGCAGTTGGAACCCTTCGGCGAGATGGCCGCCCATGATGTGCCGGCGGACGCCGAACAGCAGGACCACGGACGGGACGGACAGCAGGAGCGAGAAGACGGCCGCGACGCCCTCGGGGTAGTTGGTGACCATGCTGTACATGGCGGTCGGCATGGTCAGGTAGACGGGTGCGCCGACCAGCAGGGTGCCCTGGGCCTCGTCGAACGCGGCGAGGAAGGAGAGGATCACCGCGACGAGGATGCCGGGGCGGGCGATCGGCAGGGTCACGCGCCAGAACACGGTCAGCGGACCGGCTCCGGCGTCCCGGGCCGCCTCCTCCAGGCTGCGCGGCACCGAGGAGAACGCGGCGGCGGGCAGCCAGGTCATGAAGACGACGGTGCCGAGGAGTTGGACGATGACGACGCCCCAGAACGTCGTCATCAGGTTCAGCGTGTAGAAGAGCGACGCCATCGCGACGTACAGGCCGATCTTCGGGAAGGCGTTCACGGAGAACAGCGCGACGAGGAAGAAGCGGCGGCCGGGGAAGTCGAACCGGGAGAACGCGTACGCGGCGGGCAGGCAGACGACGGCCGACAGCAGGGTGGCGACCGGCGCGAAGACGAAGCTCCAGCGCACCGCCGCGACCAGGTCGGGGTTGTCGGCGACGGTCCGCCACCAGCGCAGGGTCCAGTCCTGCGGGAGGAGGTCCGGGTAGCGCCAGGTGCCGGCGAACGCGTGCGGGAAGAGCCACAGCAGCGGGCCGAGGATGAAGAGGGCGAGGAGCCCGACCCCTAGTCCCGTAAGGGTCTTTCGGAGGATGCGTACCGTTGTCGTCATCGCGTCATCGCCGCCTTCCTCGCCTCGCGGACGTTGGCCCGGACGTACGCCACGCCCACGAGCGACGCGAGCGCGAACACGACGACCGCCATCACCAGGGACTGCTGGGGCTGGTTGTAGGACTGGAAGGTGTTCGCGAGCTGCACCCCGAGCATCGTCGGGGCCGTAGGACCTACGAGGTAGGGGACGGTGTAGCTCCCGAGTACGGAGATGGTGGTGAACGCGGCCGTGATGACGGCCGGTACGCCCGCCATGGGGAGCAGTACCCGTAGTACCACCTGCGTACGTCCGGCTCCCGCGTCGCGGGCCGCCTCGATCAGGGCGTCCGGCACGGCGGCGAGGCCGGAGGACAGCACGAGCACCGCGAACGGCAGGTTCGTCCACACCTGGCCGATGACGACGCCCCAGATCGTGTAGCTCAGCCGGGGCGCGTCGGCCCAGCCCAGCGCGTGGGCAAGGGTGGTGAAGGCGCCGTCGCCCGCGTAGAAGGTGAGGATCGCGTACGAGCCGATCACCGCGGGCAGGAACAGCGGGGTGATCGCGAGGGCGCTGACGATCTTCGCGGTCCGGCCGCCGGTGAGGCGGGCGTACAGGGCGACCGTGAGGGCCAGCGCGAACACGGCGACGACGCTCAGGAGGGTGACCTCGACCGTCGCCGTCAGGCTGCGCAGGAAGACGCCGCTGGTCAGGACCTCGCGGTAGGCGCCGAGGGTGCCCCACCAGTGGTCGGCGGCGTGCTGGTGCAGGCCGATCGCGGCGATGACGGAGTTGAGGCCGCCGAAGTGGCCGAGCGTGTAGAGCACGCCGGAGACGACCGGGATGCCGACGAAGAGGGCGACCAGGAGGAGCGGGGGAAGCACCAACAGGCCGCCGGGGCGCGGGCGTTGACGGCGGGTGCCGTCGGTGGTCCGCCCGGCGCCCCGTACGTGTGGGGCGGGACTCACTGACCGGGTACCTTCTGCTGCCACAGGTTGTTCATGTCGTTGCCGGTCTTGCCGGAGTAGCCGGGGCGCAGTTTGGTGACGTCGACTCCCGCGAACTTGTCGGCGGTTGCCTTCGGGAGGTCGCTGAGCGGGATCACCGGGTAGGCGGCGAGGTTCTTGACGATCGCGTCCTGCTGGGCCGCCTCCAGGAAGAAGTCGGCGAGCTTGAGCGCGGCCTGCTGCTTGCCGCCGCCCTTGGGGATGCCGATGTAGGAGGCGCCGCCGGTGAAGGTGGGGGTGGAGATCTGGGTGAACTTCACGGTCGAGTCGAGCGTGTGGTTCTGGACCGCCGAGAGGTACATGTCGGACCAGACCGGCGCGAGGGAGATCTGCCCCTTGGCGAGCAGGTCGAGGACGGCCTGGTTGCCGTTGGGGTAGACCCCCTTACCGTAGACGTACGGGTTGAGCGCCTTGAGCTGGGCGAATCCCGCGTCCCACTTGGATTCCAGGGAGGCGTCGTACCCGGTCTGGAAGGTCTTGAGGGTCGCCGGGTCGAGGCTGCGGTCGAGGGTGGTCTCGACGAACGAGCCACCCGAACCGCCGGTGGAGGGGCTGTTGTAGGCGAACTTGCCGGGGTTGGCCTTGATCCAGGCGACGAGTTCGTCGTACGTCTTCGGCGGGGTCTTCACCTTGGTGGAGTCGTACGCGAGTACTACGGAGGATCCCCGATAGGGGACGGCCGCGTTGTTCACCGGACCCAGGAGGGAGGGGTCCACCTTCTTCAGGTCGGGGACGTTCGCGGACGACACCGTTGTCAGCAGGCCCGCCGCGGCGGCGTCCGGGGTGATCGAGGACTCGATGACGTCGTACCCGGCGTCACGCTTGGTCTTCGCGGCGGCCTGGAGCTTGGCGAGGGTCGCGGCGTCGGCGGTGCCGTGCGCGGAGTAGACGACCTTGACCTTGTACCCGGGGTTCGCCTTCTCGAAGGCCGGGACGACGATGTTCTGCCACAGCGTCTGGATGTTCGTGTCACCGCCGACGTACGCGGTGAGCTGGTGGTCCGAGCCGCCGCTCCCCGACGCCGACGAACACGCCGAGGCGGTGAGGGCGAGTCCCCCGGCGCACAGGACGGCGACCGCCGTGCGCGCGGTGCGGGCGGACGCTGCGGTCCGGAGGGGTATCCGGTGGGGCATGGTGAGGCTCCGGGCAATCGATACGGAAGGGGGCGTTCCGCACGATAGGCATCCGCCTCGCCCCCGCACAGGAATCCCGGGATGAACCAGGAGTGACGCCTGGAGGGCGAGTTTGTTGCCACTTACATCCCTTTTGCCCGACTCTTACGGAAGAGCTACTTCGGTCCGTCCGGGCCGCGTGAGAACGCCGTGTCCCCCGCTGTCGCCACGATCGCGTCCCCTACCAGTAGTACTTGCGGGGGATAGTTCTCCGTCCGGTTCCCGGGGTCGTCCAGCGCGGAGGTCCGCCAGACCTCGGCGCCCGTACGGCGGTCGAGCGCCAGCAGCCGGCCGAACCGGTTGGCGAAGTACACCCGCTGGTAGGACGCGGAGACCACCGGCGCGGACAGGCTGTCCATCTCCGTCGCCTTCTGCCAGAGCTGCCGGCCGTCGGCCGCCGACACCGCGGTGACCGTCCCGTCGGACCGGACGAAGTAGACGACGCCGTCCACCAGGGCCGGCGTGCCGGTCAGCGCCCGCGCCAACGGCACGCGGGTGACCTGCCCCGTCCCCGGGTCCACCGTCAGCAAGGCGTTGTACGGCCGCTCGTACCCGGCCTCGTACACGTCCTGTGCGGTCTGGGGTGCGAGGAACAGGGGGTGTCCGCCGAGCGCGCCGAGCGCCAACGCCTTCTTGGGCAGGAAGGCCCGCGAGGTCACGCTGTCCCGTTCGACGCTCATCAGCTCCACCGGTGCCTGTCCGGGCTCGGTGGCCTGCTCGCACAGGACGTACGGGACATCCCCTAGTACCGAGGGGGTGCAGAGGGCGTCCGACCCGGGTGCCCGCCACACCTCGTTGCCGGACGGGCTGTACAGCACGGGCTCCGAGCCGGTCGCCGACAGGGTCAGCAGACCGTCGCGGTACAGGACCGCCGGTGCGGACCGGCTGATGTCGTGCTGCCAGCGCCGGGCACCGGTGGTGGCGTCGAGGGCCACCAGGCGCCGAGTGCCGTCGCCCGGCTCCTCGTACGTGTAGACGAGGCCGTCCCGGACGCCGACCGGACGCGACCCCTGCGGGCGGGTGCCGGTGTGCCACAGGACGCGGCCGGTCGCCGCGTCGACCCGGGCGGTCGTGAAACCCGTACCCCCGCAGTACAGGGCGCTGCCCTCGCTCGCACAGCCGGGGGTGTCGTAGTCCAGAGGGATGCCCTGCACCGGGTACCTGAGAGCTGCCTGCCACGGCTTCCAGCCGGCGGGGAGCGACGCGGTGCGGGCGGTGTGGGTGGTGTCCCGACCTGCCGGGGGGAGATCCCGTCCGGACAGGGAGAGGCCCAGGCCGACGGCCACACCCGTCACGGCCAGGACGGCGGCGAGGGCGGTGAGGAGGAGGCGGGCACGGCGGCGTGAGGCTGTGCCGGGGGTGGTGTCCCCGGGGGGTGTCGTACCTGAGGGTGTCGTACCCGGGGGTGTCGTACCCATGGGGGTCGTCGTATCGGTCGGGGACGGCGTCGTACCCGCGGAGGTCGTGGTACCCCCGGAGGCCGTCATACTCACGGGGGTCGTGGCCGCACCCGGGGTCGAGGGCCGACGCGGGCTCCGGGGGAGCGTGGCCGCGCCGCCGTCGCCGGTCTCCGGGAGTTCCTGGAGCGCGCGGTGCACGTCCGCCAACTCCGGCCGTGCGGCGGGGTCTTTGTCGAGACAGCGCTCCACGACGCCCAGGATCTCGTCCGGCACCCCGGTGAGGTCCGGTGTCCCGAACGCCACCTGGTAACCGGTGATGTAAGGGCTGTCGGAGTCGAACGGGCCCGCGCCGACGGCCGCGTACACCAGGAGCGAGCCCAGCGAGAAGACGTCCGAGGCGGGTGTGACGTCCCGGGGCGAGGCCATCTGCTCCGGCGACATGAAGGGCGGCGTACCGATCATCCGTCCCGTCGTGGTGAGGCTCTGGTGGTCGTCGGCGCGCGAGATGCCGAAGTCGATGACCCGCGGGCCGTCCTGCGTCATCAGGACGTTGCCCGGCTTGAGATCCCGGTGCACCAGCCCCACGCGGTGGATGTCCCGCAGCGCCTCGGTCAGCCCCAGCCCCAGCACGCGCAGTTCCCTCAGCCCCAACGGCCCGTCCTGCGCGACCACTTGGGCGAGGTTCAGCCCCGGCACGTACAGCGTCGCCATCCACGGCCGCTCGGCGTCCGGGTCGGCGTCGACGACGGGCGCGGTGAACGCGCCGCTCACCTTCCGAGCCGCCGCGATCTCCTGCCGGAACCGCGTCCGGAACTCCTCCTCCTCGGCGTACGCCCCTCTCACCAGCTTCACCGCGACCTGCCGCCCCGAGGCCGACACCCCGAGATACACGACCCCCATCCCACCCGCCCCCAGCCGCCCGAGCAGCCTGTACCCGCCTATGGACTCCGGGTCCCCGGCGTTCAGGGGCGTCATCAGGGGCCGTCCTTTCCAGGGCCTGCGTTCGTGGAGATCACAGTAGGGCCTGGGGGGTTGGGCGGGTGGGGTGAGGGGTGCCGGAGCAGGGCCGACCCCCCGGAGAGCCCCTGCCCGGCGCCAGGCCGAACTAGGCGCGCAACGCCTCCTCCATCCGCTCCGGCTAACACGGCAACCGCCCTCTCCGTAGGCGAACGGCGCATTCCCCGCGTCCCTCTCAGGTAGCCCCCTACTGTGGCCGCCGAAGGAAGTTCACCTGCCGCGTAGGAGTTCGGCCATGAGTGATCGCCCCGAGCCGTCGCGCGTGATGACGGCGCAGGAGGTGGACGAGAAGCTCGCCGCGATGCAGCGGGCGGCGGGGGTGCTGCTGCGGGAGTGGGAGGAGGCGGAGCGCCGGCTCACGGAGCGCAGCGAGCTGAGTGAGGCGAGGGTCAGGCGGGCGCAGCGCCCGGGCCGGGCGGCTTCGCCGTTCGAGGCTGAATCCGTCCTGGAATCGGTGCGGTTGAAGCTCGCCGCCGACAGTGCGAAGGGATATGGCGACGCCGTACGGGACTTCGTGTGCTGGTGGGTGGACGCGGCAGGCGCGGCCTGGCAGTCGGCCGCGCTCGGGACGCCGCTGTCGTACACCCGCTGGGGTGCGGTGACCCCGCACACGGTGATGTTCGACGACGAGCTGGCCCTCCTGCCCCGCGCGGCCGAACAGGCGCGTCAGCTGGTCGAGTTGGAGGACTTCCTCGACCCTCCGATACCGGGTTTCAACCAGCCGGAGGAGCGTCGGCGGCGCTTGTGGGGCGATCTGTGGGCCGAGCACCGCATCCCGCTGCTCCCCACCACCGACGAGCTGGACCTCCTCCTCTCCCACACCCCGGACGCGGCGGCCCACCGGCTGCGGGACGCTCTCAGAGCGATCATCGAGGCTGCCATGGCCAAGCCCCGCATCGACGAACTGGAGGACAAGGAGGGGCCGTGGGATCCGTCCGAGAGCGCCGAGTACGACCGACTCGACGCCCTGCTCGACGAGTTGACCCACCGCCTCGCCGACTACGCCCGCGTCCTCACGGACGTGCTGCCCGAGGTGCGAGCGGTGAACGTCTGAGCGTCGGGGGGTGCACGGGGTTGCTATGGGGATGCTGTGGGAGTGCCCAGGGGCTGTCAGCCCTCTCGCGGAACAGATCAGTCGGGCTGCGGATGCAGCAGCCGGGCGAGCAGGTCGTCCAGGGTGACCAGTCCGGTGAGCCGGCCCTGGGTGTCGCGGACGACCGCCAACGTGGCCCGGCGGCGCCGGAGTTGCTCGATCGCCTCGGCGACGGTGTGTTCGGGGGCCAGTTCGGGCACCGGGCGGGACAGGTCCCGGGCGGTGGCGGCGCGCTGCCGGGAGCGGGCCACCAGGGCGTCGC
>NZ_JBTYMC010000041.1:0-34438 GCF_054880855.1 Streptomyces sp. S6
AGGGCGACGGGCTGCCGCGCGCGTGCGCCTCGGTTCGCCCCGTGGGGGCGACGGGTGCGCCCTGGCCGTGCTTCCGTGCGCGCCCGGCGCGGGGTGGGCGTACAACCACAAAACCCGGAGAGGGTGTTGACGCGACGTGTCCGTTTGATCACGCTTGTGGTCAGCGATTCGCCGCGAGGGGACGGCGAGGGCTTCGGTGACGGAAGTCCTCGGCGAGTGTGGGTCGTTGATTCGGCGCCGGTTCTCTCTCGGGGCGAGGGGACGTGGGGCGGGCGCGCCGAGTCCGGACGGCGGTGCGCGGTGCCGAGCTCGGGGCGGGCGCGGCGTGCCGCCGTCCGGAGTGCCGCCTCACAGGACCGCCACCGGCGCCACCGGGGTGCCCGTCGCGCCGACGAACGGCTCGGGCATCGCCGACAGCAGGAACGCGTACCGACCGGTTTCTCCACAGGCTGTGGACAACTCCTCCAGATTCCAGTTCTGCCCCTGGAGCATCCCCATCTCGACGAGGTCGAGCGCGTGCACCGGCAGCCACAGGTCCTCGATCTCCGGCGGGAAGATCTCGAAGGTCAGCGTGTCGTTCGCGACGGCCGCCACGTCCCGCGCGTGGAACCACTCCGGCGTCCGCACCGAAAGCCCCGGCGACGGGTACGCGTACGCGTGCCGGTCCCCGGCGAGATACACCCGCACCTGCCCGGTCCGCACGAGAACGACGTCCCCCGCGCGCACGCGCACACCCCCGAACTCCTCGGCCGCCGCCAGGTCCTCCGGCGTCACCGCGTCCCCGCCCGCCACCCGCTCCACGCCCCGCGCGCGGGCGACGTCCAGCAGCACGCCCCGTGAGACGACGTGCCGGGCGCTCGCGATGTCGCTGAACGCGGCGCCCGCGTGCGCGGTGATCGTGCTCGCCGGGCGCCCGTTGTAGACCCGCCCCGAATGCGAGACGTGTGTCAGCGCGTCCCAGTGCGTGCCGGCCTGGAGCCCCATGGTCACCGCGTCGTCGCTGCACGCCACCGTGCCGGGGCCGAAGATCTCCTGGTTGATCTGCGTCATCGCGTGCAGGGGGTTGACCCGCCCCGGGATCGTCCCGGTCTGCACGCCGTCCTCCTTCAGGGGCAGCGCGAGCGGCACCCGGCGCCCCGTGCGCACCTCGGCGGCGGCCTCCCGGACGACGTCGTCGGTGATCAGGTTGAGCGTGCCGATCTGGTCGTCCGCACCCCAGCGCCCCCAGTTGTTCACGCGCTTCGCGATCTCGTGGAACTCCTCCGGCAGTGCCATCCGGTGCCTCCCCGGGGCTTGTCCTTCACCGTCCGCCGCGCCATAAAATCTAACGGTCCGTCAGAAACCGTGGAAGGGGCGGGTCGTGGGGAACTTCTTGACCGGCAAGGTCGTCGCCGTCACGGGCGCCGGGCGGGGCATCGGACGAGCCGTCGCGCTCGCGGCGGCGGCCGAGGGCGCCCGCGTCGTCGTCAACGACTACGGCGTCGCCGTGGACGGCGCCTCGCCCACGAGCGAGATCGCCGAGAGCGTCGTCAAGGAGATCGTCGCGGCGGGCGGCGAGGCCGTCGCCGTCGCCGACGACATCTCGACGATGGCCGGCGGGCAACGGGTCGTCGATGTCGCCGTGGAGACCTACGGGCGGCTCGACGGGGTCGTCTGCGTCGCCGGGATCCTCCGGGAGCGGATGCTGTTCAACATGACCGAGGAGGAGTGGGACCCGGTCGTCGCGACGCACCTGAAGGGCACGTTCACGGTGTTCCGGGCCGCCTCCGCCGTCATGCGGGGGCAGGGGTCCGGGGCGCTCATCGGGTTCACCAGCGGCAACCACCAGGGGTCCGTCTCCCAGGCCAACTACAGCGCCGCGAAGGGCGGGATCATCTCGCTGGTGCGCAGCGCGGCGCTCGGCCTGCACAAGTACGGGGTGACCGCGAACGCCGTGGCGCCCGTCGCCCGGACGCGGATGTCGGCCGGGGTGCCGATGGAACTCGCGGAGATGGGCGAGCCGGAGGACGTCGCCGCGATGGTGATTTTCCTTTTGTCCGACCGGGCGCGCGACCTGTGGATAACCGGACAGGTCTACACAGTCGCCGGTGCCAAGATTGCGGTGTGGGCGCAGCCGAGGGAAGTGCGGGCGGCATTCTCCGAGGCGGGCTGGACACCGGAGCGGATCGCCGAGGTGCTGCCGGGAAGCGTGGGGACGGAACCGATGCCTCTGCTGGAGAAACTGGAGGAGATGCGGAAAGCGGCGGCCGAGGGAAAACGGCCCAATACGTGAGTGCGTGAGGAGGGGTTGTGGATTTCGATTTCGGTGCCGACGACGAGGAATTCCGTACCGAGGTACGCGCCTGGCTCGCGGCGCGGGTCCCCTCGGCCGGTGACCGGCGCTCCTGGGAGCGCGCGCTGGGAGCCGCCGGCTGGATCGGGATCGGCTGGGGAGAGGAGGGGTACGGCAACCGCGCCGAGCCCCTGATGAGGCAGGTCGTGTGGGCCGAGGAGTACGCGCGCTCGGGCGCCCCCGCGCGGTCGGGGCACATCGGGGAGAACCTCCTCGCACCGACCCTCCTGGCACACGGCACGCCCGAGCAGAAAGCCAGATTCCTGCCCCGGATAGCCTCCGGCGACGAATTGTGGTGCCAGGGCTACAGCGAACCCGGCGCGGGATCCGACCTCGCGGGGATCCGCACGAAAGCGCGCCGGTGCCCCGGCGGATACCGGATCACCGGCCAGAAGATCTGGACGTCCCTCGCGCGGGACGCCGACTGGTGTTTCGTCCTCACCCGCAGCGACCCGGAATCGGCCCGGCACAAAGGGATCACTTTCCTGCTCGTCCCCATGGACCAGCCCGGCCGGATCGATGTACGGCCCATTCGGCAGCTGACCGGGACGAGCGAGTTCAACGAGGTGTTCTTCGACGGGGCGTTCGCCGCAGAGGAACACCTCGTCGGGGCCGAGGGCGACGGCTGGCGGGTCGCGATGAGCCTGCTCGGCTTCGAGCGGGGCGTCTCGACGCTGGCCCAGCAGATCGGGTTCGCCGAGGAGTTGGGACGCGTGCTGGCGGCGGCCGAGGAGTCCGGGGCCGCGCGGGACCCCGTCGTGCGCGAACGGCTCGTGCGAGCCTGGGCCGAACTGCGGGTCATGCGGTGGAACGCGCTGCGGACACTGGGCGGCGCGCAGGAGTCGGGCGCGACCAGCGTGGCGAAGCTGCTGTGGGGCGGCTGGCATCAGCGGCTCGGGGAACTGGCGCTGCTGGTGCGGGGCGGCGAGGCGGCGGCCGGTCCCGGCGCGTGGGCGCCCGGTACGCCGTACGAACTGGACGAGGGACAGCGGAGTTCCCTCTTCTCCCGGGCCGACACGATCTACGGCGGCTCGGACGAGATGCAGCGCACGATCATCGCCGAGCGGGTGCTCGGCCTTCCCAGAGAGCGGGTCGTCCGATGAGAGGTGTGGTGTTCGACGGGGAGCGGGTCGAGGTCGTCTCGGACCTCGACGTACGGGAGCCGGGCCCCGGAGAGGTGCTGGTCGCGATCTGTGCCGCCGGGCTGTGCCACAGCGACCTGTCGGTCGTCGACGGCACGATCCCGTTCCCCGCGCCGGTCGTCCTGGGGCACGAGGGCGCGGGCGTCGTCGAGGCCGTCGGCGCCGGGGTGACGCACGTGGCCCCCGGCGACCACGTCGCCCTCTCCACGCTGGCCAACTGCGGCGCCTGCGCGGAGTGCGACCGGGGCCGGCCGACCATGTGCCGGCACTCCATAGGCCGCCCGAAACGGCCCTTCACGCGCGCGGGCACGCCGGTCCACCAGTTCGCCGCGAACTCGGCGTTCGCCGAACGGACGGTCGTCAAGGCCGTCCAGGCGGTCCGCATCCCGAAGGACGTCCCCCTGACCTCCGCCGCACTCCTGGGCTGCGGCGTGGTGACCGGCGTCGGCGCCGTCCTCAACCGCGCCCGCGTCGACCGGGGCGACACCGTCGTCGTCATCGGCACCGGCGGGATCGGGCTCAACGTCCTCCAGGGCGCACGTATCGCGGGGGCGTTGCGGATCGTCGCGGTGGACGCGAACCCGGCGAAGGAGCAGTCGGCCCGGCTGTTCGGCGCGACCGACTTCCTCACCTCCACGGACACCGTCCGCGACCTCCTGCCCACCGGCGCCGACCACGTCTTCGAATGCGTCGGCCGCATCCCCCTCGTCCGCGCCGCCATCGACCTCCTCGACCGCCACGGCCAGGCGATCCTCCTCGGCACCCCACCCCCCACCGCCGAAGCCTCCTTCCCCGTCACCTCCCTCTTCCTCGACAAATCCATCCTCGGCTGCCGCTACGGCTCCTCCCGCCCCCAGCGCGACATCCCTCTCTACGCCGACCTCTACCTCTCCGGCCGCCTCCTCCTCGACGAACTCGTCACCCAGACCTATCCGGTCGAGGACTTCGAGAAGGCCCGGGAGGACGCGGAGGGGGGGAGGGTGGCTCGGGCGGTGCTGACGTTCTGAGAGGAGGTCCGCTCCATCCGGACGCCGGCTCAAGACAGCTGACCCACACCGGGGTTCGCCTCGCGCACCCCCTTTTTCCTCCTGCTTTGGCTTCCCTTGGTGAACACTTGCACAGTTGCTTAACTGTCGACTATGTTCTGTGCCGCGCGTCCTGACCAGCGCGAACGGGGAAACGGGGCCGGGGGAGGGTCGAAGAATCGGCGTGCCTTCTGTTCCACGCGAAGTCACCCTCCGGGGAGTTCGACTTCTGTCTTCTGCTGAGTTTCTCCTGCGCCGGTCTGTGTGCGCGAAAAGCCCCGCGGCGGTGCAACGCCACGGGGCGGTGGCCTCACTGTCCATCGAGAAGGAGAACAGGGTGAGAACCAATCGCATTCTAGCGAGGACCAGGCCGGCGGCCGCTGTCACGGCGGCGCTCGCGGGCGCGCTGCTGCTCGGCTCGGTCCCGGCGGCCTACGCGGCGACGGCGCCGATCTCCGGAGCGACCGCCTGGGGTCCGTGCTCCTGGTGCACGTCCAACAATGTCCGGTACACCAGCGCCGCCAACAAGCAGGTGCGGGTGAATCTGTCCGAGGCGGGGAAGCTCGGCGTCAAGATGAGGACGAAGAACGTCAACTCGGGAGACACCTCGTCGGCCCGTTACTACCCTCCACTGGACGGCTGGCAGAACATGGGCAAGTACGGCGCGAAGAGCACTCAGTTCCGGCTCCAGTTCACGTGCGTGAATGAGCGCAAGGGCAGCGACAGGCCGGACACCGACTTCTCCGGCAGCCTGGACTACTGACCGGCGGGGAATGCGCGGTGCCGACCGCTGTGCGCCGACGGACGTGTACAGCGGTCGGCCCCGGAAAGGCGCGACTATGGCTTTCTCAGCGAGGCGATCGCTCCTCGTGCTGATCGCGGCGGGATCGCTGACCGCCTGCGGATCCCCCTCCGTCATGAGCGGTCCTGAACTGCTGGGTGAAGCGGAGATTCTGGCAGAGTACGAACGGGAGACCGGTCGGCTGGAACTGGCTCCGGGGGACACCTGGGACCCCGACCCCCGTCAACTGAAGGCGGATTCCCCCGACCCCGACGGACCCATGAAATTCGAGCGGGGCATAGGGGAGCAGACGGCGCAGTTCCAGTGGTACTGCTCGTGGGCCCGGTCGGCACTGACCGGCAAGGGCGCGCAACGCGCCGCCGCGCTCGCCCGACTGGAGGAGTTCCCGACGTTCAGCGTATGGAAGGCCATGGACGACAACGGCCACACCCTCTTCACCGGCATCTCCGAAGAGGTGTCGCGTGACCGGACCGACGCCCTGGAAGAGTACGTCGCTGGCAACTGTGAGCTGCCGTGATCCACACCGTCTGGTCCCTGTCCGGCGAGGGAGTGCTCATACCGCTGTCGGTGTGGGTGCCGGCGTCGGCTGTGGCGGTGTGGCTGACGAGGCACCGCGGTCGGCACCCGGTGCTGCTCTTCGCCGCCTACGTCTCGGTGGGGCTCATCCTCTCCGTGACCCTGTTCAGGGAAGGTGAACTCGCCTTCTCCCCCCGGGGGTTGCTCCACTGGTCGAGCAGTGGATGGCGGCGCGTCTCCTACGACCCGTTCTCCGACACCGAAGTGCTCCTGAACACAGCCCTGTTCGTGCCGGCGGGCCTCGTCTGGACCCTGCTGACCGGCAGGCCGGTCCGGGTACTGGCGGCGCTGAGCGGGCTGTCGTTGCTGATCGAGTGTGTGCAGGCGGTGACAGGGCTGGGAGCCAACGACGTGGCCGACCTGCTGGCGAACAGCGCGGGTGCGGTGCTGGGCGTCGTCGCGGGGAAGGCCGTCCGCCGCCCCCGCAGGCCGAAGCGCGTGATGCTCGCGGCGGTGGCGGGTGCAACTCTCCTCGTGGGCAGCCTGTTTGTCGGAGCGAACCATCGACAGGCCTCCCTGGAGCGGGAGTTGAGCGACCGCTTCACGGGAACCGACCTGGCGACCTACACCACCTGGGAGGCGGACGACCGCCTCTACGACCAGGTCTTCCACGCGGCCTCGGTCCTCGCCGACGGAGCCCGTCACCGGGGTGGCGACGACGTCCAAGTCCGTTACCCGGCCTCGTTCTTCGGCCTGTCGCGCTGCGTCTTCGTGGAGTGGACCCGGGACGGCGCGACGGTCCGGCGCGGCGCGGGAGAGGAGTGCGCGGTTTTCATGGGGTGAACGGCCCTTTCCTCCAACGGCGTCTCCTCCTTTGACAGTTGACTCTCCCCTCCCCGAAACGTCCGCCGATACGTAGACGGCGTGACCCCCAGCGCGGTCTGTAGATGCTGCCGCATCGACTGAGCCGTCCCGAACCCGGCCGCGTGGGCGATGCGGTCGATGGAGAGGTCGGTGGATTCGAGGAGGTGGCGGGCGTGTTCGACGCGTTGGGAGGTGAGCCACTGGCCGGGGCTGACGCCGGACTCCTCGCGGAAGCGGCGGGTGAAGGTGCGGACGGACATCGACTCCTGGGCGGCCATGTCGCGCAGCTGGATCGGCTCGTGGAGGCGGGCCAGCGCCCAGGCGCGGGCGGCGGCGGTGCCGGCCTGGGGCGCGTCGGGGACGGGGCGCTCGATGTACTGCGCCTGACCGCCGTCGCGGTGCGGCGGGACGACGGTCCGGCGGGCGATGTCGTTGGCGACGGCCGCCCCGTGGTCCCGGCGCACGATGTGCAGGCACAGGTCGATCCCGGCGGCGACACCGGCCGAGGTGAGGATGTCGCCGCAGTCGATGAACAGCACGTTCGGATCGACGGTCACCTTCGGGAAGACGCGCTGGAGATGGTCCGCGTCGGCCCAGTGGGTCGTCGCGCGCCGTCCGTCCAGCCGCCCGGCGGCAGCCAGGACGTACACGCCCGTACAGATCGACGCGAGCCGCGTCCCCGGCCCGATCCGGGCGAACGCGGACTCCAGCTCCGGGGTGAGGACACCCTCCTCGAAGACCGGCCCCAGCTCGTACGACGCCGGGACGATCACGGTGTCGGCGTCCTCCAGCGCCTCCGGCCCGTGCTCGACCATGATCGCGAAATCGGCGTCCGTCCACACGGGTCCGGGCGGCCGGACCGAGCAGGTGACGACCTCGTACAGACGCCGGCCCCGCGCGTCCTTGGGCCGGCCGAAGATGCGGTGGGGGATGCCGAGTTCGAAGGGGAGGATGCCGTCGAGGGCGAGGACGACGATGCGGTGGGGGCGGAAACCGGGGGAGTCTCGGTCACCGTTTCGACGCGGGGCTCGTTCGGCGGAACCCCGGCGCGCGCCCTGCCCCCTGTCTCGTTCCCTGTCCCCATTCATGGCCCGATCCTAGCGAACCATGTCCTTCGGGCCAATCGTCGGCGGACAGCGCAGGCGGGATGCTGAGTGACGTGACCCAGACAACCGAAACCCCAGCAGCCGGGAACGCCGGGAGGCGGCAGGCGCCGCGCAAGAGACACCGCGTGCACCGCGCATGGTTCGTGGCCGCCGTCACCTTCGTCACGATCATCGGCGCGGCGGCGTTCCGCTCCCTCCCGGGCCTGCTGATCGACCCCCTGCACGACGAGTTCGGCTGGTCGCGCGGGACGATCGGGGCCGCCGTCTCCCTCAACCTCGCGCTGTACGGGTTGACCGCCCCGTTCGCGGCGGCCCTCATGGACCGCTTCGGCATCCGCCGCGTCGTCGCCGTCGCGCTGACCGTCATAGCGATCGGCTCCGGGCTCACCGTATGGATGACGGCGGCCTGGCAACTGATGCTGTACTGGGGCCTGTTGGTCGGTCTCGGCTCCGGCTCGATGGCGCTGGCGTTCGCCGCGACCGTCACCAACCGCTGGTTCACCGAGCGGCGCGGCCTGGTCAGCGGCATCCTCACCGCCGCGTCCGCCTCCGGCCAGCTGATCTTCCTGCCGGTGCTGTCCTGGATGGTCACCCGCTACGACTGGCGCCCGGCGGCGGTGACCGTCGCCCTCGCCGCCCTCACCGTCGTCCCCTTCGTCTGGCTACTGCTGCGCGACCACCCCGCCGACGTGGGCCTCAAGCCGTACGGCGCACGGGAGTTCGTGGAGAAGCCGTCGCCCGTCACGGGGGCCGCGCGACGCGCCGTCACCGTGCTGTTCAAAGCGGCGCGCACCGGACCGTTCTGGCTGCTCGCGGGCACCTTCGCGATCTGCGGCGCGTCGACCAACGGCCTCATCCAGACCCACTTCGTGCCCGCCGCGCACGACCACGGCATGCCGATCACGGCCGCAGCCTCCCTCCTCGCGGTGATCGGCGTCTTCGACGTCGTCGGCACGATCGCCTCCGGCTGGTTCACCGACCGCTTCGAGGCCCGCCGCCTGCTCGCCGTCTACTACGCCCTGCGCGGCATCTCCCTCCTCTTCCTCCCGATGCTGCTCGCCCCGGCCGTCCGCCCGCCGATGATCTTCTTCATCGTCTTCTACGGCCTCGACTGGGTCGCCACCGTCCCACCCACCCTCGCGCTCTGCCGCGAGCACTACGGCGACGACTCCGCCATCGTCTTCGGCTGGGTCCTCGCCTCCCACCAGGTCGGCGCGGCCCTCGTCGCCTTCCTCGGCGGCCTCGCGCGGGATGTCTTCGGCTCCTACGACGTGGTCTGGTACGCGTCGGGGGCGCTGTGCGCGGCGGCGGCGTTGATGGCGCTGGTGATTCGGCGGCGGCCGGTGGGGGTGGTCGCTGCTTGAGGGCGCGGCTGACGACGATGAAGGCGCCGACGACGGTGAGGTCGCCGTAGCTCGGAGCCGGACCGCTTGCCGAGGGCACCCCCTAGAGGAACCGCCCCCGATGGAACAGCAGCGGCGCCCTCTCCCCGTTCGTCGCCCCCAGCGCTTCCACCCGCCCGACGACGATCAGGTGGTCCCCGCCCGTGTGCACCGCGTGGATCGTGCAGTCCACCCAGGCGAGGGTGCCGGCGAGGCGGGGGGAGCCGGTGACGGGGGCGTCGTCGTACGGCACGTCGGCGAACTTGTCCGTGCCGCTGCGGGCGAAGGCGCGGCACAGGTCGGACTGGTCCTCGGCGAGGACGTTCACGCAGAAGACACCCGCGCGGGCGATGCGGGGCCAGGTCGTGGACGTCCGGGCGACCATGAAGACGATGAGGGGCGGATCGAGGGACAGGGACGAGAACGACTGACAGGCGAACCCGGCGGGGGACGCTCCTTCCGTGAGGGCCGGTGACGTGACAACGGTCACCCCGCTCGCGAAGTTCCCGAGCGTCTGACGGAAGACCGCCTGATTGACCGGCACGCACTCGTCGTCCCGTACGCACCGCAGCTCCGGGCGCGGTCCCGGCGGCTCCACGGCCGCCCCGCCGCCCGGCAGGGCCCTCAGATAGCGGACTGCGGCAGCCGCAGCGCCTGCGTGTCCCATCACCTCTTCATTAAAGCTGACGGTATGTCAGATGGGAAGCGGGACGACGGACACGCCCGAGTTGTTCGTGCCGTTCGGGGACCCTGACGCGGCGGACGTGCGCATCCTGAGGCGGGCCTGAACGTCGCCGTCGGCGCTCGACCCTCGGGGTCGGGCCTCACCGCCCCCGGAACTCCGGACTCCGCCGCTCCACGAACGCCCGCAACCCGTCCCGCGCGTCCTGCGTCGTCATGTTGATCTCCTGAGCCGCGGCCTCGGCGGCGAACGCGGTGGCCCGGTCGGAGTCGAGGGACGTGTTGAGGAGCTGCTTGGTGAGGGCGAGGGACCGGGTGGGAGCGGCGGCCAGCCGACTGGCCCATTCCTGCGCGGACTTGGCCAACTCCCCATCAGGGACGACCTTGTTGACCAGCCCCATCCGCTCAGCCTCCGGCGCCGGCAGCGAATCCCCGAAGAACATCAGCTCCTTGGCGCGGTGCACCCCGATCAGCCGGGGCAGCAGATAGGCGCCCCCACCGTCCGGCACGAGCCCCCTCCGCACGAACACCTCGATGAACCGGGCCGATTCGGCGGCGAGCACCAGATCGCAGGCGAACGCGAGATGCGCCCCCAGCCCGGCGGCCGTCCCGTTCACCGCCGCGATCACCGGCTTCTCACAGTCCAGCACGGCCCCGATCAGCCGCTGAGCACCCACCCGGAGCGTGCGGGCCACGTCCCCCGGCAACACCTCCTTCACCGCCCCGCCCCGCAGATCCGCCCCGGCGCAGAAACCCCGCCCGGTACCGGTGAGCACGACGACACGGACGCCGGGGTCGGCCGACGCCGCTTCCAACAGCCCGATGATCTCGTCGCGTTGGGCAGGGGTGAGGGCGTTGAGGGCCTCGGGCCGGTTGAGGGTGATCCGGGTGATGCCGTGCTCGTCGGTCGTGCGGACAAGGTCACTCACCGGCACACCGCCAACGCGTCCAACGCCACCGCGCCCTGCCCCCGAGGCAGCACGATCAACGGGTTGATGTCCAACTCGGCGATGTCGTCCACGAGTTCGAGCGCCATCCGCTGCACCCGCAGCACGACCTCCACCAACGCGTCCAGATCCGCCGGCGGACGCCCCCGCACCCCGTCCAGCAACGCCCGCCCCCGCAGATCCGTCAGCATGTCCCGCGCCTGCGCCTCCCCGAAGGGCGGTACGCGGACGGCGGTGTCGTGCAGGACCTCGACCAGGACCCCGCCGAGCCCGACGGTGACGGTCGGCCCGAAGAGCGCGTCGTGCGTGAGGCCGACGACCATCTCCACGCCCTGCTCGACCATCTGGCAGACCAGAATGCCGTCCAGCGTGGCGTTCTCGTACCGGGCGATGTCGGTCAACTCGCGGTAGGCGTCCCGTACTTGACTGGCCGAGGTGAGCCCGATCTTCACCAGGCCGAGTTCCGTCTTGTGGGCGATGTCCGCGCCGGACGCCTTCATCACGACCGGGTAGCCGACGAGGCTCGCCGCGCGCACGGCCCCCGCCGCGCTGGTCACCAACTGCTCGCGGGGCACCCGGATCCCGTACGCGCGCAGCAGCTGCTTGGCCGCGTGCTCGCTCAACTGCTGGCCGGGGCGCATCAGTTCGCGGGCCTTGCGGAAGGAGGGCGAGGGGGTGCGGGGTGCCTGGTCGAAGGGGGAGCGGTAGTCGCGGGTGAACCGGTGGTGGTCGAGGTAGGCCTTCACGGCCTTCAGGCAGTTGGGGACCGTGCGGAACGTCGCGACCC
This sequence comes from Streptomyces sp. S6, assembly GCF_054880855.1. Lineage (NCBI taxonomy): Bacteria > Bacillati > Actinomycetota > Actinomycetes > Kitasatosporales > Streptomycetaceae > Streptomyces > Streptomyces sp. S6. Next base: position 11,585 of record NZ_JBTYMC010000041.1, read on the forward strand.
TCCGCGACCCCAACAGCACCTCACGGTAGGCCGGTTCGGTCCCGACCGGCGATCCCCACACCACGCACACCAGCTTGTCCGTCTCCTCGGCCGCCGCCACCAGATCCTGGACGAGACGGTCGCTGAGCGGCGGGAACGGCCCGGTGATCGGGCAGACCAGCACCCCGACGGACGGGTCGGCGAGGATCGCGTCGATGATCTTCCGGCCCCGGTGGTCGCCCACCGGATGCCCCCCGTTGTCGACCGGGTTCGCGACGCTGAGGAACTCCGGTATCCACTGGTGGAGTTCGGCCTGCTTGGCGGCGGACAGAGTCGGCAGCCGCAGCCCGGCCGCCGTCGCGAGGTCGGCAGCGTGCGCGCCGGTCCCGCCGGAGATCGCGTAGACGGCGACCCCCTCCGCGACGGGCGGCTTCGCGCGGGCCAACAGTGTTGCCGTGTCCTGGAGTTCGTCGAGCGCGTCGACGCGGATCACGCCGTACTGGCGCATCGCCGCGTCCACCACGTCGTCCGCGCCGGTGAGTTTGCCGGTGTGGGAGGCCGCCGTGCGGGCGCCGGTCTCGGTGCGGCCGACCTTCACCGCGACGACGGGCACCTTGCGGCGGGCGGCCCGGTCGGCGGCGAGCAGGAACGCGCGGCCGTCCTTGAGCCCCTCGACGTAGCAGGCGATGGCGCCGGTCTCGGGCCGCTCGGCGAAGTACGAGATGAAGTCGGCGGTTTCGAGGTCGGCCTCGTTCCCGGTGGGTGCCCAGTGGGAGAGCCGGACGCCCAACTCCTGGAGGGAGAACACCGGTCGGCCCTGGTGCCCGGACTGGGTGACGAGCGCGATCGCCGGTCCGTCGAGGTCGTCGCGGAACTCCTCGAACGCGTTCAGGTTGGTGTTCGGGCCGAGCAGCCTGAGCCCCGCGCGTTCGACGGCCGCCGTCAGCCTCGCCTGCGCGGCGGCGCCCTCCTCGCCGGTCTCGGCGAATCCGGACGCGAAGGCGACCGCGAACTTCACCTTGGTCTCAGCCAGTTGCTCGATCACCGGGAGCGGGTCGGACACCAACAGCACGGCCACGTCCACCTGTTCGGGCAGTTCGGCGACCGACGCGAGGCACGGGATGCCGAAGACGGCGGGACGGGTGGGGTGCACCGGGTGCAGCCGGGCCCCCACCCGCTTCGACCAGGCCAGCAACTGCCTGGTGATCCCGGTGTTCGGCCGCCCCTCGGTGTCGGAGGCGCCGACGACCGCGACCGACTCGGGCCGGAAGAACCGCTCCAGATCGGGCACGTCCGCGTACAACGGCCGTCCGCTGACGTCCATGCCGTCCACATCGGCCGGCCTGCCGTGCACCGCCGGGCCGGGCTGTTCGCCGCACGCGATGACCCGGGCCCGGCGGGAGTCGGTGGTGAGGGTGCCGTGGGTTGATCCAAGCATCGGTCCGCCCGTCTCCTGTCTGAGACCGAGTCCGCCGGGTAGCTGAGCACGGACAAGGTCTGACTTAGCTGACGCACTGTCAGATTACAGAACTGATGGTGTGTCAGGAATGGGGGTGCGGTGAAAGGTTGGCGGGACCTGGGCGGGACCTGGGCGGGACCACGGAGTTGGATAGGTCCGGTCAGTCCTGGAACTCGTACACGGTGAAGTCCTCGACCGGCCGGTAACCGATCCGCTGGTACAGCGCGTTGCTCGTCGGGTTCGCCAAGTCCGTGAAGAGCAGCACCTCTTCGGCACCCGCCGCACGAGCCCGACGACTCGCCTCGGCTGTGACGGCACCCGTGTAACCCCGGGCGCGGTGCTCGGGAGGGGTGTAGACCGTGACGATCCGGACCTGGCCCGCGATCGGGTCGGTGGCGCTCGCCATCGAGACCGGGGTGCCGTCCTCGGTCTCCCAGAGCGTGAAGGAGCCGGCGGCGATGCGGGCGGTCAGGAGGGAGTCGGCGATGGGGTGGGGGAGGCCGACATCTGCCGTGAAGTCGTCGTTCCACGCTCGCAGCAGAGCGTGATCGGTGGGGTTGGCGACCCGGGAACGACCCGGCGGAACCGGGCCAGGCTGCGTCAACTCCCCGAGTCGGTAGAGGCGTTCACGCCGGGACACGGTTGCGGTGGCGTTCGTCGCACGCCTCCACGACGACACGAACTCCTCAGCCGTCCCCGCTTCCGAGGTGACCCCGGTCAACGGGTGCCGGTGGGCGAGGAGGGCCTCGACGAGGGACTCGGTCCGGTCCGGGGTGAGTCCGGTGACGTTCAGCGGGAAGGGAGGGGTGTGGAAGAAGGCTGCCGCCACCCGGCCGTCGGCGTCGGTCAAGGTGCCGAAGAGGGGCGGCAGTTCGCCGTACAGTGCGGTGCCCCGGCTGCGCAGGTTCTCGGTCACGGTGAGCGGGACCGTGTGGTGGACCGGCCTGGAGTGCAGGAACGGGCCTGCCGCCGCCAGGAATTCGGTCAGGTCGGTGGTCAACTGCCACTGTTCGTCGGTCATTCGGACTCCCCGTTCGGTTCAGGATCGGTTCGGTTCAGGATCGGTGGACAGGCGGGCATGCAGGTGCATGTCCCGGAAGGCGTCGTGGCGGCCCGCCGCGAACGTGGCGTCGCGCAGGGTCCCCTCGTAGCGGAAACCGCAGCGCTCGGCGACACGACAGGAGACGTCGTGCCCGTCCGCGTGGTCCAACTCCAGCCGGCGCAGCCCGAACTCACCGAGCGCCCAGCGGCTGACGACGGTGAGGGCACCGGTGGCGACACCCCGCCCCCGCGCCTCGGGCAGCACCCAGTACCCCACGCGCGCGGACCGCATGACCCGGTTCACGGCGTTGAGCCCGACCTGCCCCAGCGTCTCGCCCGTCCCGGCGTCGGTGACACGGAACGGCATCCCGGCGCCCTGCGCGGCGGCCTCGACCTTCGACCGCAGGTGCGCGCGTGCCGTGTCGAGATCCGTGATCGGCATCAGCGGGGTGTTCCACCGCCGGAACTCGTCGTCCGACTGCCCGCGCAGCCAGGCGTCCACGTCGGCCTGGGAGTCGGGGTCCCAGGAGCGCAGGGTGAGGCCGTGGCCGTGCAGGAGGGGGGCGTCCGTCGTGGGTGGTACGGGGTCTACGGGTAGGGCGTTGTCGGCTGGGGGCATGCGGTCATTGAATCCGGGTCCTTCCGGAGAGGCACCCCATTTGATCTACGCCTCGCGGGGTACCTCTCGGGAGGCAGCCCCCGAGAGGTACGGGCGATCCCCTACGTGCCGTGCGGCCCGAACACCGGCACACCCTCCCGGAACACCACCGCCAGCTCCATCCCGGGACGCAGCTCCGCAGCGGTGCACCCCACGACCTCCGTCATCACCCGAGGCCCCTCCTCCAGCTCCACGACCGCCGCGACATAGGGCACCCGTCCCCGGAACGGCGGCAGATCGTTGCGGTGGACCGTCGACCACGTGTAGAGGCTCGCCCGTCCGCTCGCCTCCTCCCAGGTGACGTCCTCGCTCCAGCAGTGGGGGCAGAACTCGCGGGGGTAGTGGTGGGGGCGCCCGCAGGCGGTGCAGCGCCGGATCAGGAGCCGTCCCTGCGCGGCGGCCTCCCAGTAGGGGCGGGTGAAGGCGTCGGTCTCAGGTATGTCGTACCTCTGAGGCACTCCGGAAGTCTCGCCCACCGTCAGAACCACCCCAGCGCGCTGTCCACCGACCAGCTCTGCCACGACATCCCGAACAGCCCGACCACCGACATCAGCCCCATCATCGAGTTCTGCCCCTGCTCGGCCCAGTCGTGGATCATGAGGACGAAGTAGAGGGCGTTCAGCAGCAGCCCGCCGACCAGGGCGACCGGGGTGAGGACACCGAGGATCAGCCCGAGCCCGAGGGCGAGTTCGGCGTACGCGACGACGTACGCCATGAGGCGCGGCCGGGGTGTGACGGTCGCCGCGAACCCGCTGCGGACGGCTCTCCAGCGGTGCTTCGCGGCGATGTCCGCCGCCCAGCGGATGCCGCCGCCCTGGAACCACGTCTTCTTGTCCTTGTGCCGCCAGCTCTCCAGCCACCACAGCCCGAGGCCGATCCGCAGCACCGCCAGCCACTGGGCGCCGTCGAGCCAGATCGTTTCCATGGGGCTCCCTGCGAGGTAGGCCGAACGGGGCCGTGAATCTGACGGTACGTCAGTTCTAGGGGTGGCCCTGAAGTTTGACAAGGGGGTGGTCGGCACCTCCCGTCGTGTGGCGCCGGTCACCCCTGGCGCTCCCGTTGCACTTCTCTTTACATCCGTGATCAATCCGCAACCAATTCCGGTCTTGACCGATACCCATCAACCCGCCGCGTGATTACGCTCGCGGCTATGGCACAGCCCCACGAATCCACAGCGCCGAGACAGTCCCGGCACACCGCCCCCACCCCGGCCGACCGCCCCGTCTACATCATCGGAGCCGGACCGGGCGGACTCGCCGCGGCGTACGCGCTGAAGGAGAAGGGGATCAGGGCGGTCGTGCTGGAGAAGTCCGACCGGATCGGGGACTCCTGGCGCCGCCATTACGACCGTCTGCATCTGCACACGACCCGGCGGCTCTCCGCGCTGCCGGGGCTGCCGATGCCGCGCAGGTTCGGCCGCTGGGTGGCCCGCGCGGACGTCGTCCGCTACCTGGAGAAGTACGTCGAGCACCACGAACTCGACATCGTCACGGGCGTCGAGGTCTCCGGTGTCGAGCGCGCCCCCGACGGTGGCGGCTGGCTCCTGAGGGCTACGGGTGGACGCGAGCTGACCGGTTCGGCGGTGATCGTCGCGACCGGCTACAACCACACCCCGTACCTCCCGGGATGGACAGGACGTGAGAGCTACGCCGGCCCGCTGACCCATGCCGTCGAGTACCGCAACGGCGCCCGGTACAAGGGCAAGGACGTCCTCGTCGTCGGCGTCGGCAACACGGGCGCCGAGATAGCCGTCGACCTGGTGGAGAACGGCACGGCCCGGGTGCTGCTCGCGGTGCGGACGGTGCCGCACATCGTGCGCCGCTCCACGGCGGGCTGGGCGGCGCAGTACACGGGGATCCTCGTCCGCCGGCTGCCCGCCGCCGTCGTGGACCGACTCGCCCGCCCCATGGCCAGGTTGAGCATCCCCGACCTCTCCGAGCACGGGCTGCCCCGGCCCGGCACCGGGCTCTACAGCCGGGCCAAGCAGGGCGCGATCCCCGTGCAGGACGTCGGGCTGATCAGTGCGATCCGCAAGGGGAAGGTCGAGGTCGTGGGGGCCGTGGAGGGGTTCGAGGAGGGGGAGGTGCTGCTCGCCGGCGGGCAGCGGGTGCGGGTCGACGCCGTCATCGCCGCAACCGGTTACTCCCGTGCGCTGGAAGGGCTCGTCGGACCGCTCGACGTGCTCGCCGAGGACGGCCGTCCGGTGGTGAACGGGGCGCGGTCGCCGAAGAACGCGGCCGGGCTGTACTTCACCGGGTTCGTCACACCGATCAGCGGGACGTTCCGTGAGGTGGGGCTGGACGCGGAGCGGATCGCCAAGCGGATCGCCCGTGACCTGAAGGCGTAGACGGCCTCAACTCATCGCAGTAGTACGGCTGTTGTGCAAGTGACGGATGTGGCGGCCGTTACGGTGTCCGGCCTCTGTCGGCCGTCGTCCCCGGTCACCACAATGTGCGGGCAGAACGTGAGCACTGTTCATCTTCTCTGCGCCGCCCCCGGAGGCCGTACGTGGCAAGCGAAAGACCCTTCTCCCGCCGCAAGTTGATCGGGGGCGCCGGCGCCCTCACCCTGGCCGCGACGACGGCCGGCACGGCATCCGCGTCGGCGGCGCCCGCCGCCACCCGTGACGTCGACGTCGCGATCGTCGGCGCCGGGCTCGCCGGGCTGACGGCGGCCCGCGACCTCGTGGCGGCCGGAAAGTCCGTCGTCGTCCTGGAGGCCCGCGACCGGGTCGGCGGCCGGGTGCTCAACCTGAAGCTCGCGAACGGCGGAATCACCGAAGGCGGCGGGGAGTTCATCGGTCCGACACAGACCCGCATGAAGGCCCTCGCCGACTCCCTCGGCGTCGAGACCTTCGCGACCTACAACACCGGCAACAACCTCCTGTACAAGGACGGCAAGAAGACCCCCTACGCCACCGACGGCGCCCTCGGTTCGGTCCCGCCCGTCGACCTCGCGGGACTCGCCAACGCGGCCATCGTGCAGTCCTCGTTGAACGACATGGCCAAACAGGTCCCGGTCGACGCCCCCTGGACCGCGCCCAAGGCCGACGAATGGGACCGCCAGACCTTCGAGACCTGGCTGCGCCTCAACGCGGTCGTCCCGTCCGCCAAGTTCCTTCTGGACGTGGCCTGTACGTCGATCTTCTCGGCCGAACCCCGTGAACTCTCCCTGCTCTTCGTCCTCCACTACATCGCGGGCGCGGGCGACGCGAACAACCCCGGCACCCTGGAGCGGCTCACCGAAACCGCCAAGGGCACCCAGGAGTTGAGGTTCGTCGGCGGTTCACAGACCGTGCCGGTCAAGCTGGCCGCCACCCTCGGCGACCGCGTCGTCCTGAACGCGCCGGTCCGCTCGATCACCAAGTCCGGTTCCCGGTACGTCGTTTCGGCGGACGGCACGACGGTCACCGCGTCCCGCGTCGTCGTCGCCGTACCTCCGCCGCTGGCCGCGCGCATCACGTACGACCCCCTGATGCCCGCCGCCCGAGACCAGCTCACCCAGCGTCTGCCGATGGCCTCGGTCGCCAAGGCCATAGCGGTCTACGACACACCTTTCTGGCGGGCCGACGGACTGAACGGCCAAGTCGTCAGCGACAGCGGCGTGATCAGCTCGACGTTCGACAACTCCCCGCCGGACACCTCCTTCGGCGCCCTCATGGGCTTCATCGAGGCCGACAAGGCACGGCAGTTGGACGCGGCGAGCGAGGCCGAGGTGAAGGCGGCGGTCCTCAAGGACTTCACCACCTACTTCGGCGCCAAGGCCGCCACCCCGACCTCCTTCGCCCTGCACCGCTGGAACAACGAGCAGTACACCCGCGGCGGCCCCGTCTCCATCGCCGCGCCGGGCGTACTCACCCAGTACGGACGGTCGTTGCGCGCCCCGGTCGGCGGCATCCACTGGGCCGGGACCGAGACGTCCGTCTACTGGATGGGGTTCATGGACGGGGCCGTGCGGTCGGGCGAACGCGTCGCGCGGGAGGTCCTGGCCGCACTCTGACTCACGGCCACAGTAGGACCTTCTCCCAACTCCCCTCGCCCCGCCGGTACTCCAGCCGCACGTGCCTGCGCCGCTCGTCGCCCTGGAAGAACTCCACTGCGTCCGGCGCGAGTTGGTAGAGCGTCCAAGTGGGGGCAGGGGTGTCCGGGTCTTGCGTCGCCCGATCCCACGCCTCTTCGGATGCGGTGGCCAACTCCGTGAGGGACGGCAGGGGTTGACTCTGCCGTCCGGTGAGCGCGGCGGCCAGGGCGCCCGTCGAGCGGGCGCGCAGATCCGCTTGGGACTCCGGGTCCGGGGCCGACGTCACCCGGCCCCGGACCCGGACCTGACGGCCGAGCGACGGCCAGTAGAAGGCGAGGGCCGCGTAGGGCCGTTCCGCGAGCTGCCGCCCCTTCCGGCTCGTCGCGTGCGAGGCGAACGACCAGCCGTGGTCTTCGTCGGCGCCGTGCAGCATGACGATCCGCACGTCCGGAAGGCCGTCCGCACCGGCCGTCGCGAGCGACATGGTGTGCGGCTCGTGTTCACCCGCCGCCACGGCCTCGGCGAACCAGGCCGTGAACAGGGGCAGGGGTGTCTCGGGGGTGCCTTCCGGGTCGAACGCCGGGAGGCTGGTGGCCTCGGGCGCCCAGACCCGGAGGGTGCGCAGCAGGCCGGGGAGATCACTGGTCATGGGCCGATTATCGAACGGACCCCGTACGACCTCCGAGGGACACCGCTCACCGCTGCCGGAACTGCACGTTCGTCCCCTGTACGACATCCGGCTTCACCGCGATCCCGTTGACGACGAGCTGCTCACCGTAGATGTCCGTGATCCGCACCGACCCACCGCAGCCGACACCCTGCTCGGACAGGAAGAAGTTGTAGTCGGTCCGCGCCAGCCGCATCCACGAACCGCCGCTCCGGACCTCCAGCCGGGCCACGGGGTTGCGGTGATCGAGCACCTGGATCCCGCACCAGTACTGCGACGACCCCGTCTTGTACCGGACGGACAGGTTCCCGTCGACACCCGGGCTCAGCAGGCTCCACGTGATCGGCAGCCGCCCGACGTTCAGCGCCGCCAGCTTCGAGAACGCCTGCTGGCTCAGGTCGAGTTGACCGGGAGCGCAGGGCGCCGGGCACTCGTTGGTGATGCGCACGGTGATGGCGGCGCCGCCCGCCTTGACCCGCACGTACGCCCCGCACGCCTTGGACGTCTCGTAGTCGGCGGTGTTCATCGCGGCGGTCATGACGTCGCTGGTGGCTCCGAAGGAGCACGCGCCGTTGCCGTCGCCGATGTCGTACGCCGTGGCGACGCCCTGGTACGTCCGGCCGGGCGCGATACGGCCGGCGAGCGGGGCGGAACCGCTGCCTGCGGCGGCGATGGTGCCCGAACCCGAACCTGAGCCCGAACCCGAACCCGAGCCGCCTGAGCCGCTTCCGGTCTGCGCGCCGGCGGGCGGGGCCGTGGTGGGCTTGGGAGAGGGCTTCCCGGAAGGGGCGGTCCCGGAGGGTGAGGGTGAGGGGGAACCCGTAGTACTCGGGCTGGGGGAGGCGGAGGTACTAGGGGACGTACTGCCCGAGGGGTAGGGGGAGGACTTCCCGGACCCTTCCTCGACGACCGATCCCGCAGCCGCGCGCGCCTTCGCGTCGTCACCCCCGGAGGATCCGCCGCCGGGCCTGAAGGCGACCACCAGGGAAACCACCAGGGCGATGCCCGCCACGGCGAGAACGGATATGAGGGCGCCGGAGAGGCGCCGGGACCGGCCGCGCCGGTGAGTTGCGGATGCCACGCGTAGTCCTTACGTCGGGTGGGGCTACTCCTCAGTGGTCACAGAGGCCGCAAAGGTTGCCGGGCCGATCGTATGGATGTCCGCCCGCCGCAGGGGACCGTACGGGGGATTCGCCGAAAGACACATATTTATGCCTTTCTGGTTAATTAAATCCCGATGGTAAGAGATAGCGATCATGACGGGAGTTTTCGCTGGTCGGGCGAGAGGCGGGAGTAGTTGATGAGGCGTCAGAGCGGAACGGCGCGCTGGAGAGGTGGCGGACTCGCCGCCCTCCTGGCCGTCCTCGCGTTGCTCCTGTCATGGCTGCCGCCGATGTGGGTTTCCACGGCGGCGGCCGTTCCGGCGGGGTCGGAGTACCCGGCGAGCTGGTCGGTCAACGGGAACACCGCGACGGGGACGACGCCGAGCGGCGTCGTGGTGACCGCGACCGCCTCGGGGCCGGTGACCGGCGGGGGACAGGGTGACGTCATGTACGGTGGCGCCCGGCCGTTCTACCTGCCCAGCAGCAGTACAGCGGCGCTCAAGTACTCCGTCACGAACTGCACGAACACCGCGACGAGCGGCTGTGGTTCGGTCACTTACACCTTCTCCCGGCCGGTGAAGACGCCGGTCCTGTACGTGGCGGACGTCGGAGCCCTTACAGGCGGCACGACCATCGCCAGCTACCACGACCATCCGATCACGCTGGCGTCCGGCACTTTCAGCCTGGACTCCTCCGGCTCACAGAGCCCGCGGATGGGGATGTGGAACGGCGGCCAGACGGTGGGTATCGCCAACGCGGGCCAGTACACCAACAGTGCCAGCGTGGGCACCGACAGCTGTGTCGCCTTCGGCTGCGGTGCGTACGACGTCAGTACTACGACGGCGACGATCACCAGCCTGACGCTGTACTACGGGTACGAGGGCACCGGTACCAACACCGACGGCTGGGGCCAGATCCTCGGTATCACCCCGGCTCAGGCCTCCCTCTCCCTCACCAAGTCCGCCTCCCCGAACCGGATCTCCCGGCCCGGGGACACGGTCACGTACTCCTACCAGGTGACCAATACCGGAGAGGTACCCGTCACCGACCCGAGGATCAACGAGTCCTCCTTCTCAGGTACGGGGTCCCGGCCCTCGGCCTCCTGTCCTACGGGTACCGTCGGGGTGGGCGCGTCGGTGACGTGCTCGGTGACCTACACGGCGACCCAGGCGGACATCGACGCCGGCCGGGTCAGCAACACGGCGACGGCGACGGCGACCCCGCCGAGCGGGATGTCCGCGCCGACCTCGAACTCCTCGACGGCGACGGTGACCGTCGCGCAGAACCCGGCGCTGACCGTGCAGAAGACGGTTGCCGAGACGGGCGACCTGAACGCCGGACAGACCCTGCACTACTCGTTCAGGGTCACCAACACCGGTAACGTCACGCTGGGTTCGACGCGGATCAACGAGACCGCGTTCACCGGCAGCGGCGGCACCCCTTCCGTTACGTGTGAGAACGTCGCGCTGGCGCCCGGGACTTCACTGTCCTGCTCGGCGACCTACACGGTCACCCAGGCGGACGTCGACGCCGGTTCGATCTCCAACACCGCGACGGCGACCGGGAATCCGCCGAACAACGGCAACCCCGTCACCTCCTCCCCGTCGACCGCCGTCGTGCCGTTCAACGCCAGGCCCGCGCTGACGGTGGCGAAGTCGGCGGACAAGACGAACGTGGTCGTCGGCGACACGATCACCTACTCGATCCGGGTGACGAACACCGGCAACGTGACGATGAGCAACGTCACCGCGCAGGAGGCCGACTTCTCGGGCAGCGGCGGCACTCCGGCCGTCTCCTGCCCGAGCGGCGCGAACTCGCTGGCACCGGGCGCGTCGGTCACGTGCACGGCGAGCTACCGGGTGACGCAGGCCGACATGGACGCCGGGAAGATCACCAACACGGCGACCGCGAGCGGCACCCCGCCGAGGTCCAGCACCCCGGTGACCTCACCGCCGAGCGCGACGACGACGGTGACGACGAACCAGCGGCCCGCGCTGACGGTGACGAAGTCCGCCGACCGCACGGACCTGGTCGTCGGCCAGACGATCACGTACACCTACAGAGCCACGAACACCGGCAACGTCACCCTCACGGGTGTCACGGTGAAGGAGACGAACTTCTCCGGCACCGGCGGCACGCCCGCCGTGTCCTGCCCGGGAGGCTCGCTGGCGCCGGGCGCGTCGGTGACCTGCACGGCGGCCTACCGGGTGACGCAGGCGGACGTGGACGCCGGGAAACTCACCAACTCCGGTACGGCGACCGGCATTCCGCCGGGCACGACCACGCCGATCTCGTCGCCGCCGAGCCCGACGAACACGGTGACCGGGACGCAGAAGCCCGCGCTGACGGTCGCCAAGTCGACGGACCGCACGGATCTGGTCGTCGGCCAGACGGTGACGTACTCCTACAGAGCCACGAACACCGGCAACGTCACCATCACCAACCTCAAGGTGAACGAGAGCGGTTTCAGCGGCACCGGCACGCTCTCGGCGATCACCTGCCCGAGCAACTGGCTGGCGCCGGGCACCTCGACGACCTGTACGGCGACCTACACCGTCACACAGGCCGATGTGGACGCCGGGAAGCTCACCAACTCGGCGACCGTCTCCGGGACACCCCCTAGCGCCTCCACACCGATCACCTCACCCCCGGGTACTACGACCGTCACCGGGACGCAGAAGCCCGCGCTGACCGTCGTGAAGTCCGCCGACAAGACGTCCCTGGTGCTGGGGGACACGATCACCTACTCCTTCAAGGTGACGAACACCGGCAACGTCACGATGAAGAACATCGCCGTGAAGGAGAGCGACTTCACGGGTACCGGCACGCTGTCGGCGATCACCTGCCCGACGACGACGCTGGCACCCAACGCGACCACGACCTGTGCGGCGGCGTACAAGGTGACACAGGACGACGTGGACGCGGCGAGGCTCTCCAACTCCGCGACCGTGACCGGCGTTCCGCCGCAGAGCAGCACGCCGGTACCCCCGTCGACGCCGTCCACGACGACGATCCCCGGGACGCGCACGCCGTCGCTGAAGGTGGAGAAGTCGGCGGACCGTACGGACCTGGTCGCCGGGCAGACGGTGACCTACTCGTTCAAGGTCACCAACACCGGGAACGTCACGCTGAAGAACGTGGCCGTGCAGGAGGGTTCGTTCTCCGGCTCCGGGAAGATGTCGGCCATCTCCTGCCCCGCCGGGGCGAGTTCGCTGGCGCCGGGTGCGGCGGTGACGTGTACCGCGACGTACACGGTGACCCAAGCCGACGTGGATTCCGGCAAGTTGACCAACACGGCGACCGCGACCGGCGTCCCGCCGGGGACGACGACGCCGGTCACCTCGCCGCCCAGCTCACCCAACACGGTCACCGGCACGCAGAAGCCGGGGATGACGGTGACGAAGGCGGCGGACAAGACGTCCGTAGTACTCGGGGACGTCGTCACGTACACCTTCACGGTGAAGAACACGGGCAACGTCACGCTGACGGACGTCGGCGTGAAGGAGGGGGACTTCAGCGGTACGGGGACGATGTCGGCGCCGGTCTGCTCGGACGACGCGAAGTCGGTCGCACCGGGTGCGTCGGTGACGTGCACGGCGACGTACACGGTCACGCAGGCGGATGTGGATGCCGGAAAGGTCACCAACTCCGCGACCAGCACGGGCGTTCCGCCGGGGACGACCACGCCGAGCAGCTCGCCGCCTGGGACGACCACGGTGACCGTGGACCAGAAGCCCGGCCTCAAGCTGGAGAAGTCGACGGACCGCTCGGACCTGGTCGTCGGGCAGACCGTCACGTACTCCTTCAAGGTCACCAACACCGGGAACGTCACGCTGAAGGACGTCTCGGTGAAGGAGGGCACCTTCAGCGGTACGGGGACGATGTCCGCGATCACCTGCCCGAGCGGCCCGTTGGCCCCCGGCGCCGCGGTGACCTGCACGGCGACCTATGTCGTCACGCAGGCGGACGTGGACGCGGGCAGGCTGACCAACTCCGCGACCCCTACGGGTACGCCTCCGGGTACCACCACCCCGCAGGACTACCCCCCGGGTACGACAACCCTGACGGGTACGCAGAAGCCCGCGCTCACGGTGGTGAAGACGTCCGACCGGGACGACCTGGTGCTCGGCCAGACGATCACCTACTCCTTCAAGGCGACCAACACGGGCAACGTGACCCTGAAGAACGTCTCCGTCCAGGAGGGCGACTTCACGGGCGCGGGGACGATGTCGGCGGTCACCTGCCCCGACGCGGCGCAGTCCCTGGCGCCCGGCGCGTCGGTGACGTGTACGGCGACGTACACCGTCACGCAGGACGACGTGGACGCGGGGACGATCTCCAACACCGCGACGGGCAGCGGGGTTCCGCCGAACACGACGACGCCGATCACCTCGACGCCCTCCACCGCCAAGGTGCCGGCGACGCAGACACCGTCGCTGAAGGTGGAGAAGTCGGCGGACCGTACGGACCTGGTGGCCGGGCAGACGGTGACGTACTCGTTCAAGGTCACCAACACCGGGAACGTCACGCTGAAGAACATCGCCGTCAAGGAAGGCGAGTTCAGCGGTACCGGGAAGATGTCGGCCGTCACCTGCCCGAGCGGTTCGCTCGCGCCGGGTGCGGCGGTGACCTGCACGGCCACCTACGTCGTCACCCAAGCCGACGTGGACGCGGGTAAGTTGACCAACACCGCGACCGCTACCGGCGTCCCGCCGAACACCACCACGCCGGTCGAGTCGCCGCCGAGTCCGCCTAACACGGTCACGGGGACGCAGAAGCCGGCGCTGAAGGTCGAGAAGACGGCCGACAAGACGTCCGTAGTACTCAAGGACGAGATCACGTACACCTTCACGGTGACGAACACCGGGAACGTCACGGTCAAGGACGTCTCGGTGAAGGAGGGGGACTTCAGCGGTACGGGTACCCTCTCGGCGATCGTGTGCGCGGACGGCGCGAAGTCGCTGGCGCCGGGCGCCTCGGTGACCTGTACGGCGACGTACACGGTGACGCAGGCGGACGTGGACGCCGGGAAGATCACCAACTCGGCCACCGCCACCGGCGTACCTCCGCAGGGTGACACCCCGGTCACCTCGCCGCCCGGGACGACCACGGTGAACGTGGACCAGAAGCCGGGTCTGAAGGTGGAGAAGTCCGCCGACCGGACGGACCTGGTGCTCGGGCAGACGGTGACGTACTCCTTCAAGGCGACGAACACCGGGAACGTCACGCTGAAGGACGTCACCGTCAAGGAGGGCACCTTCAGCGGTACGGGGACGATGTCGGCGATCACGTGCCCCGACGCGGCGAAGTCGCTGGCGCCGGGTGCGGTGGTGACGTGTACGGCGACGTACGTCGTCACGCAGGCCGACGTGGACGCGGGTTCGCTGAGCAACTCGGCGACGGGGACCGGCGTTCCGCCGAACACGACGACGCCGGTCGAGTCGCCGCCGGTCACACCCACCAAGATCACGGGGACGCAGACCCCGGGGCTGAAGGTGGAGAAGTCGGCGGACCGGACCGACCTGGTGGCCGGGGAGACGGTGACGTATTCGTTCAAGGTCACCAACACCGGGAACGTCACGATGAAGGACGTGTCGGTGAAGGAGGGCGACTTCAGCGGGACGGGGAAGCTCTCCGACATCACTTGCCCGGACGCGGCGCGGTCCCTCGCGCCGGCGGCCTCGGTGACCTGCACCGCGACCTACGTCGTCACCCAGGCGGACGTGGACGCGGGCAAGATCGAGAACTCCGCGACCCCTACGGGTACGCCCCCTAACCCCAACAACCCGAACAACACCACCCCGCAGGACTACCCCCCGGGTACGACAACCCTGACGGGTACGCCCAAGCCGGGTCTCAAGGTGGAGAAGTCCGCCGACAAGACCGATCTGGTGGCCGGGGAGACGGTGACGTACTCCTTCAAGGCGACGAACACGGGGAACGTCACGCTGAAGGACGTCACCGTCAAGGAGGGCACCTTCAGCGGTACGGGCAAGCTGTCGGCGATCACCTGCCCGGACGGGGCGAAGTCGCTGGCGCCGGCGGCCTCGGTGACCTGCACCGCGACCTATGTCGTCACGCAGGCGGACGTGGACGCGGGCAAGCTCACCAACACCGCGACCGGGACCGGCGTACCGCCGAACACGACCACGCCGGTCACCTCGCCGCCGACACCGACGAACACGGTGACCGGGACGCAGACGCCGGGTCTGAAGGTGGAGAAGACGGCCGACCGGACGGACCTGGTGGTCGGGCAGACGGTGACGTACTCGTTCAAGGCGACGAACACCGGGAACGTGACCCTGAAGAACGTCTCCATCCAGGAGGGGGACTTCACCGGGACCGGGAAGCTGTCCGAGATCTCCTGCCCGGACGGGGCGAAGTCGCTGGCGCCGGGTGACTCGGTGACCTGCACCGCGACCTACGTCGTCACCCAAGCCGACGTGGACGCGGGCAAGTTGACCAACACGGCGACAGGGAACGGCGTTCCGCCGGGCACCACCACGCCGATCACGTCGCCGCCGACCAAGCCGAACACGGTCACGGGGACGCAGACGCCGGGTCTCCAGGTCGAAAAGACCGCCGACAAGCAGGAGTTGGTGGCGGGCGAGACCATCACCTTCTCCTTCAAGGCGACGAACACCGGGAACGTCACGCTGACGGACATCACGGTGAAGGAAGGGGACTTCAACGGGACGGGTGTCCTGTCGGCGCCCTCCTGCCCCGACGCGGCGAAGTCGTTGGCGCCGGGTGCGGTGGTGACCTGCACGGCGACCTATGTCGTCACCCAAGAGGACGTGGACGCTGGGCAGTTGGCCAACTCCGCGACCGTCACCGGGGAGCCGCCGCTCGGCGGGGACCCGATCACCTCGCCGCCGGGGACGACGAAGGTGCCGACGGATCCGAGGCCGGGGCTGTCGGTCGTGAAGTCCGCCGACAAGACCGAGCTGGTGCTCGGCGAGACGATCACGTACTCGTTCGTGGTGACCAACACCGGCAACGTCACGATGAAGGATGTGGCCGTCCACGAAGGGGAGTTCACCGGGACCGGCAAGCTGTCCGAGGTGTCCTGCCCCGACGGGACGCAGTCCCTCGCGCCGGGTGCCTCGGCGACCTGTACGGCGACCTACCAGGTCACCCAGGACGACGTGGACGCCGGGAAGATCTCCAACTCGGCCACCGTCACCGGCGTTCCGCCCCTCGGCCCGAACACGCCGGTCACCTCACCTCCGGGCACGACCACGGTCCCCACGGACCCGAAGCCGGGCCTCAAGGTGACGAAGACCGCGTCGCCGAGCGGCAAGGTGAAGATGGGCGACACGATCACGTACTCGTTCCTGCTGGCCAACACGGGCAACGTCACGCTGTCCGATGTCCGGCCTGTGGAGACGGAGTTCACCGGCACCGGCAAGGTGTCCGCGATCGACTGCCCTGACGCCGCGGCGAAGTTGATCCCCGGCCAGCGGGTCACCTGCACGGCCACGTACGTCGTGACCGAGGCGGACGCGAAGTCCGGCAAGCTCAGCAACGCGGCGACGGGCACCGGGAAGACGCCGGGTGGCAACGAGCCCCCGGTGCCGCCGACTTCGACCGTCACGGTGACGACGGAGCCGCCGCCGGTGCCGGAACTCCCGGACACGGGCGACGACTTCAACCCGCTGTTCATCGGACTTGCGGTGTCGCTGGCCGCGGCGGGCGGGGGCCTGCTGTTGGCGGTGCGCCGCCGACGCGGGGAGTAGCAGCCGGTTGAGAAACGGGGCGTCCGCCGGGTGGCGGGCGCCCCGTTCGGCGTTGCGAGAGGGGTTCAGAGGAGGGGGCCGGGTATTCCGGCCCGTGAAGGGGGAGAGGGCGTCCAACCGCAGCTCATCACCCGCGGCTACACCGTCCGTTAGTTCACCTCACCTTCCCAACACCACCGTCCCCGAGGAGCAGAACCACCCGCCCGTCCCCGACGCCACCCCCAACCGAGGCAAGTCCCCGTCCCGAGCGCGGACTTGCCTCGCCCCCGCCTCGCCGCGAAGCTGCCGGACGGCCTCGACCAGGAGGAACAGCCCCCGCATACCGGGATGTTGGGCCGACAGCCCGCCCCCGTCCGTGTTGACCGGCAACTCCCCGCCCTCGACCAGGAGTCGGCCCTTCTCGACGAAGGCCCCACCCTCGCCCTTCGCGCAGAAGCCGAGGTCTTCGAGGGTCACCAGCGTCATGTAGGTGAACGCGTCGTAGATCTCCGCGAAGTCGATCTCGGAGGGCGTGACTCCCGCCTGCTCGAAGGCGATCCGGCCGCTCACCGCGGCGGGCGACACCGTGAAGTCGGCCCACTCCGACATGCTCGCGTGCGACACGTGCTCCCCGCTGCCGAGCACCCACACAGGCGCCGAACGACAGTCCCGCACATACTCCTCCGCCGCCAGCAGCACCGCCGCCCCGCCGTCGGACCGGAGGCAGCAGTGCAGCTTGGTGAAGGGGTCGGCGATCAACTCGCCGTCCAGCACGTCCGCTTCGGTGATCGGTGTCCGGAACATCGCCTCGGGGTTCAGTGCCGCGTTGGCGCGGGCCTGGACCGCCACCGACGCCAACTGCTCGACGGTCGTGCCGAATTCGATCATGTGCCGCCGGGCGGCCATCGCGTACTTCGCGATCAGCGTGTGCCCGTACGGCACCTCGAACTGGCTGGGCCCCCGGCTGCCGAAGGACAGCGTCCCGGTCCGCCGCCCTGCCCGGACGTCCGCCCGCGCCGTCGAACCGTACGCCAGCAGGACGACGTCGGCGTGCCCGGCGGCGATCGCGTCGGCGGCGTGGGCGGCCATGACCTCCCAGGTGGAGCCGCCGACGGAGGTGGAGTCGACCCACGTCGGCCGTAACCCCAGGTAGTCGGCGACCTCGACCGGCGCGAGCGTGCCGAGGCCGGCGGAGGCGAAGCCGTCGATCAGGCTCCGGTCGAGCCCGGCGTCGGCCAGCGCGCGGCGGGCCGCCTGGGCGTGCAGGGCGTAGGGGGTCGTGTCGTCGAGGCGACCGCAGTCGGAGAGGGCGGCGCCCACCACAGCTACCTTGCGCGTCATGGGATCTGACGGTATATCAGATCGGCTCTCTTCTCTATGCGCCGACGCTTTGATATGACGGATCGTCAGATGTTGAGCTCTGGGGGACCCGTGGACGCCAGCCTCACCGCCGAACAGCACGAGATCCAGCGCACCCTGCGCGAACTCCTCGGAAAACGTTGTGGATCCACCGAACTGAGAGCGGCGGCCGAGACCCCCGCCGGATACGACCCCGCCCTGTGGAGCGCGCTCTCCGCCCAACTCGGGCTTCCCGGCCTCGCCTTGCCGGAGACGTCCGGCGGGGTCGGCTGCGGGGCCCTCGAACTCGCGCTCGCCGGAGAGGAACTGGGCCGCGCCCTGGCGCCGTCCCCCCTCCTCGCGACCAGCGTCCTCGCCGGGCCGCTCGTCGACGCCCTCGGCAGTGCCGGGCAGCGGGCGGCTCTCCTGCCCCGCATCGCCGCCGGGCACCTCACCGCCACGCTCGCCGCTCCGGTCGTCGCCCTCGCCCTGACCGGCGGGAACGACGGCGACTGGGCGGGGGGAGGGCGCTCCGGGGGCGTGCAGGCCCGGCCCCAGGGCGATGACTGGCGGCTCTACGGCGAGGTCGTGCGGGTCCTGGACGGGCACAGTGCCGGGCTGCTGATCGTGGCCGCGCACTGCGGGGGGTTCGCCCGGTCGCGGGTGCGGCTGTTCGTCGTCCGGGGGGATGCCGTCGGGCTGACGCGGGTGCGGCATACCGCACTTGACGTCACCCGGCCACTGGGGCGCGTCCAACTGAGGGACGTGCCCGCCGAATTGCTCGGGAGCGACGCCGATGTGCTGCCCGCGCTCGCCTCGGCGGGGGAGTTGTTCGCGGCGCACCTCGCCTGCGAGGCCGTCGGGGCCGCCGGGCGGGTGCTGGAGATGACCGTCGAACACGTCAAACGGCGTGAGCAGTTCGGGCGGCCGATCGGGTCGTTCCAGGCTGTGCAGCACCGGCTCGCGGACGTCTACACGCAGGTGCAAACCGCCCGTTCGGCCGCGTACTACGCCGCTTGGGCGGCCGGGCGGGAGGGAGTTGGGGCACTTGCCCTCGCGCGGGCGCTGGACGCGCTACGGTTCGCTTCCGCCGAGGGGATCCAACTGCACGGTGGTATCGGGTTCACCTGGGAGCACGACGCGCACCTGTACTTCAAACGGGCGGTCGGCGACGAGTTGCTGTTCGGGCCGGCTCACCGGCTCCGGGAGTGGGCCGCCGACGCCGCAGGAATCTTCCGGCCGCAGGAGGTCACCGCGTGAGCAGCATCGGCGTCCGGCTCGTCCAACGCATGTCCTCCACAAGGACGTTCAGCAAGGTCGGCCCGCGCTTCATCCCCGCGCTCGACCGCGCCGTCCACCGCCTCACCCGGGGCAAGGTGCTGCTCAGCGCGCAAATGCTGCCGGGGGTGATCCTCACCTCGACCGGCGCCCGCAGCGGGCTGGCCCGGCGTACGCCGATCGCCTGCATGCCGGAGGGCGACGGGAGTTGGCTGCTCATCGGCTCCAACTTCGGCCGCCCGCAGCATCCTTCGTGGACCGCGAACCTCATCGCCCACCCGGAGGCCTCGGTCCACTGGAAAGGCACCGAAATCCCCGTCACAGCACGGCTGTTGGCGGGGGAGGAGCGGGCCACGGCATGGAAGGCCGCACTCGCCTTCTGGCCGCCCTACGCGACGTACCAGGCGCGGATCGACCGTGAGATCCGCCTGTTCAGGATCACCGCCGGGAGCGGTCCCGCCGGCAGGTGACGGCAACGGGCGATGGCCCACCCAGGTGAACCACCGCCCGCTGAGACAGGACGAGTCAGGTCTGCACGCCTACTTCGTCGGCTTCTTGCCGGTGATGCCGAGGTGCACCAACAGCGCCAGATTCGGCTTGAGTTCGGCCTGCTTCACACCCCAGGTGGTGAACCCCTTCTGGTGCGAGGCGACAGCCGCGAGCATGGCGACGAGAGAACCGGCGACCGCCGCCGGGTTCACGTCCTTGTCCACCTTGCCCTTGGACTGCAACTCGGCGACCGCGCCCGAGAGGGAGTTGTTCACCGAGTTCAGGATCTTCATCCTGAGTTTGTAGAAACGCTTGTCGCCCTCGGCCGCGCCGAGGTCCACGACGCGCAGGATCGCCTCGTTCTTCCGCCAGAACTCCAGGAAACCGTCCACGAGTTCCTGGGCGGTCTGCCAGCCGGCCTTGCCGACCCACGAGCGGCCTTCGAGGAGTTCGGTCAACCCCGCGCCCTCGGTGGCCATTTGCTCGGCGATCTCCAGGACGGCGCCTTCGACGTCCGGGAAGTACTGGTAGAAGGTCGCGGGCGAAGTGCCCGCCTTCCGGGCGACATCGATGACCTTGACGTCCCGGTAAGGAGAGGAGCTGAGCATCTCGCTGAGGCAGTCCAGCAGCTTCTGCCGCGTGGCCTGCCCACGCCGACCGGCTACGCGGCCGTCGACGGTACGCACTTGTCCTGTCATGCCGTCAGCTTACCGAGGGGTGATCGGAGCGCGATTCGGCCGATCCAAATGGGGTGCACCTTGCTCTGGAGGAGGGTCTCGCTGGTCTGCGCGGTGCGGGCCGCGCCGTTACTTTGGGCGCATGGCCGAAAACAGGGCATCGGGGTACGGAGAGGGCGGCGTCTCGCACGCGGGCGCCTACGGCGAGGGCGTGCCCTGCTGGGTGGACGCCCAGCTCGCCGACCTCGACGCGGGAAAACGTTTCTACGGTGAGCTCTTCGGGTGGACCTTCACCGGGCCCGACGACCCCGGGATGGCCCACGGCGGCTCGCTGTGGGCCAGAAAGGACGGGAAAGCGGTTGCCGCGCTGTCTCCCAAGTCGGACGGCCGGATGCCCACCGTCTGGACCGTCTACTTCGCCGCCCCCGACATCCGCCGTACCACCGGACGCATCGTCGCCGTCGGCGGCCAGGTCGTCATGGCGCCCTTCCCGGTCGGCCGGCTCGGCACCGCCGCCCTGGTCACCGACCCCGAGGGGGCCGTCTTCGGGCTCTGGCAGGGGGAGCGGCACCCCGGCTTCGGGGCCCGTCACACCCCTAGTACTTTCGTCTGGGCCGAGCTGTACGCCCGGGACATCGACGCCGTGAACTCCTTCTACGGCGGGCTCTTCCACGAGGCCCTCTTCGGCCCTGATGCCCGCCCCGACTTCGGCCGGGCCCCCGTCTCCGACGTCTTCCCCGCCGAGATGCCCCCGCACTTCGTCGTCCACTTCGGGGTGGAGGACTGCGCCGTCGCCGTCCGGACCGTCCAGCGCCTCGGCGGGCGGCTCCAGGCGGGGCCGTTCCCGACGTCCTACGGGGTCGCGGCCGTCGTGTCGGACAATCAAGGGGCGTCCTTCGCGTTGTTGCAGCGGTGAGAACCACTGTTTCGGCGTCGAAACGGCGTGAAACGACGTCGGACCGAAGGCGATCCGGCGTTGATTTGCCGGAAATCTTCCGGTAGATGAATTAGCGCCCTATTTTTCACCGGGTTCGCAACCAGCCGCCCGGCCAGGAAGAATCGGGGGTGCGTGCCGCCATGGCGGTGCGGTGGTGAGACGCTGCACGGGGTCGCGTGGAAACGTGGCTTGCGCGGCCCGTACGGGGAGGTGGCAGGCAAGTGGTGGATCAGCTGACGCAGCACGATCCGCGGCGGATCGGGCCGTTCGAGGTGCTGGGACGGCTGGGGGCCGGCGGCATGGGGCTGGTCTATCTGGCGCGCTCCGCGTCGGGCCGGCGCGTGGCGATCAAGACGGTGCGTACCGAACTCGCCGAGGACCAGCTCTTTCGCGTGCGGTTCACGCGCGAGGTCGAGGCGGCACGTGCGGTAAGCGGTTTCTACACGGCGGCCGTCGTGGACGCCGATCCGCGCGCGGCCGTCCCGTGGCTGGCGACCGCGTACGTCCCGGCGCCCTCCCTCGAAGAGATAGTGAACGACTGCGGGCCGATGCCGGCCCAGGCGGTGCGGTGGCTGGCGGCCGGGGTCGCGGAGGCGCTCCAGTCCATCCACGGCGCGGGGCTCGTCCACCGCGACCTCAAGCCGTCGAACGTCCTCGTCGTCGAGGACGGGCCCCGCGTGATCGACTTCGGTATCGCCTCCGGGGTCTCCAACACCCGCCTGACCATGACGAACGTGGCCGTCGGCACGCCCGCGTACATGTCGCCGGAGCAGGCGAAGGACTCCCGGAGCGTGACCGGGGCGAGTGACGTCTTCTCGCTCGGGTCGATGCTCGTCTTCGCGGCGACCGGGCATCCGCCGTTCCACGGGGCGAATCCGGTAGAGACCGTTTTCATGCTGTTGCGGGAAGGGCCCGACCTGGAGGGGCTGCCGGACGAGCTCCGGCCGCTCATCGAGTCGTGCATGCAGATGGAGGCGACGGCGCGGCCGAACCCCGCCGACCTCCAGGCGCAGCTCGCGCCGCACCTGTTCGGGTCGGGGTCGGACGACAGCGGGACGGCTTCGGCCTGGCTGCCGGAGAAGGCCGTCGCCCTCATCGAGACCCGTAGGGGTGGACGGGCGCCGAAGCCCGCGGGGACTCCTGGGCGCAGTGGGGGCGGGGTCAATCTGGGGGGTCGGCCCGCGTTGCCGCCTCCGCCGGCGCACGATCCCGTAGTACCCGTAGTACCTCCGAGGCCGGCCGGGCCCGCGCCGTTCCCCGTCGCCGTCGGGTCCCCCGACCCCGGACCCGTACGACTCGCGGGTGCCCCCGTCCCGATCGGGCCGGGGCCGAGGATCTCCGACATCCGGGCGACGTCCGCCGTCCGGGCCCCCGTGCCCGACCCGGGGCTGACCGGGTCCTGGACGCGGGTGCGGCCGGGTCTGGGAGCGGGGGCCGGGGTCAACGGGGGCGATCCCGCAGTACCCGGAGCGACCGGGGTGCCCGGAGCG